>UQEW01000012.1 GCA_900540145.1 uncultured Eubacteriales bacterium | reverse complement strand
AGGTAACCGAAAACGGGGGAACCGTATCCGGTCGGATAACAAAACCCCAATTTCGGATAACATTGTATGCGATATGTGGCAATTGCGCCTCCAACCGCCCACCCAACAATTGCCCCACCAACCGCCCACCCAACAATTGCCCACCAACAAACCTTTTGACATCCATACAGCTCTGCGGTAAAATAAAATGATATTGCTTTACAGATAATAATATTATTAAATGGTGACGAATAATGGATTTAGGAAATTTTTTCATTTACTCGGAGCAAATTGAAGAAAGAGGGTTGGATATAGGATTTAACCTTTACAGTGCAGGACATTTGGTTTGGCTGGCAGCTATCCTAGCTGCAGCATTGATAGCAAGCCAGCTTTATAAGAAGGCAACTGTAAGAGGACGTATAAAAGCAAAAAAAGTTTTTGCTGTAGCCATCCTCGTGTCAGAAATCTTGAAAGATACGATTTTGGCTGTGCTGGGAGCCAATATGATAGAGTATCTGCCATTACACCTGTGCAGCTTTACAATACTGATAATGTTACTTAATTCTTACGGACATTGGCAGAACATAACAGCTCAGCTTCTGGCATATGCCATGTTTCCGGGAGCTGTAGCCGCATTGCTGTTTTGCAACTGGACTGAATATCCGTTCTGTAATTATATGAATATACATAGTTTTCTCTTTCACGGATGGATCGTAATTTATTTTTTCATGATTTATGCCGGAAGAGAGATTACGCCCAATTATAGAGGACTATGGAAGTCAGCAGGGATAATGTTTATAGTTGCCATACCGGTGTACATTTTTAATTTGGTCTTCGATACCAATTATCTATTCTTAAATGAAGCTTCAGAGGGTTCACCGTTGGTGATAGTTTGGGATATCTTTGGCACTAGGCTGGGGGCGCCCGGTTATTTAACGGGAATAGTGCTGATGGTGCTGATAATATTTCATATTTTATATATGCTATATAAATTATTAGATATCATTCGCGGTAAAAAAAGGGGGATATGAGATGAAAGCAAAGAAAATCGAAAAGAAACGCCAGCGGCCTGAAATATGTCTGTCGCTTAACTGTGCAACCATGGAGGAAATCAAAGAAGAGATAGAAAAGTATAAAGACTTTTGTCAAATCGTTGAATGGTGTGCGGATAAAACCTTGGGAACAAGTATGCTTACTCAGGAGGAGCTGACAGCTCGAATCAAGGAGATTAAGAGCATGTGTCCCGGCAAGAAGATTATTGTAGATTATAAAGGCGACACTCAGACAGGAAATAGGATTCAGAAATGGGCTATGGGATATGCCGACATAATCGATGTGGATGCAGAAAATCCAAGCTTGTCACGACTTATAAGGGAAGCAAAACGGAAAAAGACTAAAGTTTTGGTATCCTATCACAACTTTGACAAGATGATGTCCAGAGACGAGATAGCAGAAAAGTTCCTCAGGTTGGAAATGACCGGCGCAGATATACTTAAAGTAGCTTGTTATGCAACTAAGGAATCGGATACTTATGCGATGCTGGAAGGAGCCGCAGCTTATTCACAGCTTAGAAAGCATCGCCCGATAGTGGCCATCGCCATGGGAGAAGAAGGGCAGACCAGCAGAGTATGCGCAGGTGATTTCGGCTCGGTAATAAGCTATGCGTGCGGAAGCAAGCCTACGGCGCCCGGACAGTTTAACGCAAAAGACCTATCCAAATATTTGGATATCTATTACGGAGAAAAGTAACATGGAGCCTATCATAAAAATAGACAATCTGATATTTGAATATAAGAAGGCGGAAGAAGACCAGCCTGTGCGGGCTATTGACGATATAAGCCTTGAAATAGAAAAGGGCAGCTTTACCGCCATATTGGGCAAAAATGGTTCAGGCAAATCTACTCTGGCAAAGAATCTCAATGGACTTTTACTCCCTACCAGCGGCGTAATATATGTCAACGGGTATGATACCGCCGATGACGAGCACATATGGGATGTGCGCCAGTCAGCCGGCATGGTGTTTCAAAACCCCGATAATCAGCTGGTATCTGCCATTGTGGAGGACGACGTGGCCTTCGGTCCGGAAAATCTCGGAATAGAACCTGCAGAAATAAGACGCAGGGTGGATAAAGCTCTGGACGATGTCAATATGGGTGCATATAAAGGGAAACCGCCGCATCTTCTTTCGGGCGGACAGAAACAGAGAGTGGCCATAGCAGGCGTCGTGGCCATGAAGCCAACTTGTATCATATTCGACGAGCCTACGGCAATGCTTGACCCGAAGGGGCGCAGCGAGATAATGTCTATAATCAGCGAACTGCATGCTGAAGGCATAACGGTTATTCTTATCACTCACTTTATGGAAGAGGCTGTAGACGCTGACAGAGTCATTATAATGCATGATGGTAAAATTTTTCTTGATGGGACACCGCAGGAGGTATTTGCGCAAAGGGACAAAATCCTCTCTGTGAATCTGGATATACCTATGGTGGTCGAATTAGCTGATAAGCTCAGGGATTGCGGTATAGATGTACCTGAAAATATTATTAAAACGGAAGAAATGGTTGATTATTTATGTCAATACGAGTAGAAAATTTAAAACATATATATGATAAAGGGATGCCTACCGAATCTCTGGCGCTGGACAACATCAGTTTCCAGGTGGAAGATGGACAGATGTTCGGAATAATCGGACATACCGGCTCAGGCAAATCCACCTTGCTGCAGCATCTCAACGGACTTTTGAAGCCGGAGGAAGGCCATATATTTATAGGAGATGTAGATATAACATCTCCTGATATTGCCATGACAGAAATCAGGAAGAGAATAGGTTTGGTGTTTCAATATCCTGAGTATCAGCTGTTTGAAGAGACTGTAGCAAAGGATGTGGCTTTTGGACCTCGCAATCTGGGACTGTCTGAAGAGGAGATAGAAGAACGGGTAAAAGAAGCTATTGAACTGGTAGGTCTTGACTATGAAGTGTTTAAGGACAGATCGCCTTTTGACCTTTCAGGCGGGCAAAAGAGAAGAGTTGCTATAGCCAGCGTTATAGCCATGAGACCTGAAGTGCTGATTTTAGACGAGCCGACTGCAGGGCTTGACCCTAAGGCGCATAAGGATGTGCTTATGATGGTAGAGGAAGTTCATCGGAGGACAGGCAATATAACCATATTGGTTTCCCATAATATGGCGGACATAGCAAGGCTGTGCGATAATATCCTGGTTATAGATGGGGGCAAAGTAGTAACTGTCGGAACTCCCAAAGAAGTTTTCGCCCACAGGCAAGAACTTTCAGCGGTTGGCCTCGATTTGCCTCCTATAACCCAGCTTACCGAAGCTTTGCGGCAGAGAGGAATGGATATACCGGATACGATACTTTCGGTAGATGAGGCCGCTGAAGAAATCGCAAAGGCTTTGGGAAGAAAAAGGAATGCTCAATAGCAGAAAAATTTTTATGAACAAAAGGATTACAACTGATGATTAGAGATATAACTCTCGGACAGTATTTCCCAGGGGATTCCTGGGTGCACAAACTGGACCCAAGGATCAAGATAATAGCTACGCTTTTATTTTTGATAGAGCTGTTTATTGTGGACAACTTCATAGGTTTTGCCATAGCTGCTGTGGCCTTAGGAATAGTGATCAGCGTTTCTAAGGTTCCCGTAAGCTATATAATGAGAGGTCTTAAGCCGATAATAATAATATTGCTTTTTACTTTTGCTCTTAACATTTTCATGGTGGACGGCCGAGTGCTTTGGCAATGGAAATTCCTTAGGATTACGGAAGAAGGTTTAGAACTTGCCATATTTATGGCCATAAGGCTGGTGCTTTTGCTGATGGGCTCATCTATGCTGACATTGTGCACAAGGCCTTTAGCTTTGACAGACGGCATAGAAAGACTGCTCTCGCCTTTTAAGAAAATAGGCCTTCCTGCCCACGATATAGCCATGATGATGACTATAGCTTTGCGTTTTATACCTACTCTGCTGGAAGAAGCTGACAAGATAATGAAAGCTCAACAAGCCAGAGGAGCTGATTTTGAAAGCGGGAACATCATAAGAAGGGCCAAGAGCTTGATACCGATTCTTGTACCCTTGTTTGTGAGCGCTTTCAGGATAGCACAGGATTTAGCGCTAGCCATGGAGGCCAGATGTTATCGAGGCGGCGAGAACAGAACAAGAATGAATGCGATGAAGATGGTCAGAAGAGATTATCTGGCTATGGCGCTTATGGCGGCTTTTCTGGCTGTAATAATCATAGAATCGATAATATTTTAATTTCCATATATTTTGTTTATTCAACAAGGATAGAAAATGAGACAGAGAAACATTAAAAATTTGCAGGAAAAGCTGGATATGAATTCCAGCTTTTTGATAGATAACCCTAAGGAACTTAAGGGCAGCTGGCACGACATTTTTGGCAATGAAAACCCTATCTGCCTAGAAATCGGCTGCGGCAAGGGGCGTTTTATAACATCACGCGCTATGGATCACCCAGAGCAAAATTATATAGCTATAGAGGGCCAGTCCAACGTGGTGCTTCGGGCGCTCCAGAAAGCTGAAGAAAATTCTATTGCCAATCTAAGAATTTTCATCACCTACGTGAGTGATTTAAAGGAATACTTCGACGAAGGGGAACTAAGCACCGTATACCTGAACTTCAGCGACCCGTGGCCAAAAGCGCGCCACGCCAAGAGGCGGCTTACTTACAGAGACAGATTGAAAAATTATAAGGAAGTGCTTTCGCCGGGCGGTTTTATAGAATTCAAGACTGATAACGACGGACTTTTTGAATTTACTCTGGGAGAAATAGAAGCCG
Source organism: uncultured Eubacteriales bacterium (assembly GCA_900540145.1). Classification (GTDB taxonomy): domain Bacteria; phylum Bacillota; class Clostridia; order Peptostreptococcales; family Anaerovoracaceae; genus Fimisoma. Next base: position 35,158 of record UQEW01000012.1, on the reverse strand, counting down.
CAGGTTTTGAGATAATCGAAGCAACGTGCGACCTGCATGGCGATATGCAGGATAATATATCCGGCGAGCGGTTGGTTGAGTGTTCCGCTGAGCTGACTGGCGAGCGGTCTGTTTTTGCGGCAGATGCCGCCGCATATCTGACAGAATATGAAGAAAAGTTTATGGTGCTGGGTAAGAATATAAATTATGTAAGGTTTTGACGCTTCACTCCTAAAGAATAAAAATTCGTGGAGTTTATATTCTGCGGCTTTAAGAACTACGGCCTTTCGCTGCAGACATTCTATTTCAGATCGCTAAAATACTCAGATTCTAAAACAGTCACTTCAGCATCTGCATATTCCAGAGGTGCAAGATTATTAGCTGCAATATATTCATCTACCTTTATCCATGTGACTGCCAGAGGAGCTGTATACTTTTCATTGTATTCCCAATATTCATCATAGGTCATCCCCAGACCTTGGGCGTAATTTTCTATCAAAGCCTTGCCTTCCTCAAGCTCCTCGATGGAACTTCTCGTGTTTTGAACATAAGTCTTGATTTCTGCTTGTGTGGGAGTGAGACCATGTTCATCAGCAAACTTTTTGTATACCATCTCTCGTTTAAGGGACTGCAGTGTTTCGTCTTCAGGGTTCTCATAATCCAGAGGACTGTTTTTATATGAGTTATATCTCACTTCAAAATATTCCTTGCTTATGTATTCCCCTTCAATGATGCAGACAGCGTCGGATTTTGATTTATTATCATCTTCACCTTCGAATTTGCTTGTAGATACTGTAGCAAATATTAAAACGGCTGACACCAGTAAAATCAGCGATAATAGCGATAGTATGGTAAGTTTCTTTTTCATAATGTGCCTCCTATATCAACAATAAGGCTGCAGAATATTTAATTATTTATGGGAACTTACTTTATTTGTTTTTTTTATAATAGCATGTAAATGTTTTGATGTCATCATCTTGATTAAAACCGGCGAGTTATTTACATTTCAAGCTATAGGCAAGATAATGGGAATATTTGAACAAAATAAAAAACAAACTTCCGCTTGGCAATAAGCCGGCATGCTGCCTGGTCTATGCATTGACAGCTTGTGCGTTGACGGAAGTTTGTCTCTGAATTTTTAACCATTCATTAAGCCGATTTAAAATTCTATATATTCCGCAGGGTCTACGTACGCACCGCCTTTCAGCATTTCAAAGTGCAGATGGGCAGGTTCCAGCGATTCAAATAAGCCTGTAGAGCCCACGCCGCCGATTATCTGTCCTGCAGTCACCACATCTCCGACTTCGACCATTTCTGCGGTGGAAAGATTTGAGTAGATAGTTACCATGTCATTTGAATGGGTTATCTCTACAGAAGTGCCATAACGGTCGTCCTCATAGACAGCTGTAACGGTACCGTCAGCAGCAGCTACCACTTGAGTATCTTTCGGAGCCTCTATATCCGTTCCGCAGTGGGTCATGTATTGATCCAGCGTTACCGAATAGATAAGCTGATCCATGGAATAAGGATTGGTAACCACAGCGGAATCATCCTTTACAGGATTGATAAAACTGCTTGAGCCGGCTTGACCGCTTCCCTGCTCCAGGCTGTCTACCGTAGGTATGTCCGTAGAAGCCTCGGCAGAACTTTCAGGGGCTTGCACTTGGGAATTGTCAGCTTCCTTTTGACCGTCGGTCTTGGTATCTTCTGAAACGAGAATGTCATCAGTACTTTCATTTATCTTATCTATATTAGATTTCACCGTAAAAATTGAAGTCAGAGCTATTACACAAAATGCCAGCATAAGGACGATGGCTACTTTGTCTTTTTCTTTTTTCTTCTGTACTTGACGCATAATTTCACCTCCAGTTATCATTATTGTTAGCAAAAAAACAGATTTTCATACAGGTTGAAACTTGTAATAATTGCAAGTTCGTAATATAATTGAGTATTATTTGCTGGATGGAGGAATCATAATGACAGATATGTTTTTTGCTTCGCAAAACGGAAGAGAAATTCCTAAAGAAGATAAAATATTTGGAATCAGCAATCGTGCAAAAGCTATGATTGCCAGAGAAGGTAAAGATAAAGTGGTCAATGCGACCATAGGAGCGCTTTTGGATGATGACGGAAAGCTTATGGTATTGTCATCTGTCAGCGATGTTTTTAAAACTTTAGATATGGCTGAGTGCGCTGAATACGCTCCGATAGCTGGAACGCCGGGATTTAGGGAAGCAGTAAAAAAAGATTTGCTCAGAAGCTTTCAGCCTACGAGCTATGTTGAAGCCGTAGCCTCTCCGGGAGGCACCGGCGCATTGAAAAACGCCGTTTCCAATTATTCTTCCCCGGGAGACAGCATTTTAGTCGCTGATTGGTATTGGGGACCGTATAAGACCATAGCTCAGGAACACGGCAGAAACCTTGTTACTTTCCGCATGTTTGATGAAAATGACAATTTCGACACGGCTTCCTTCGAGGAAAAAGTGAAAGAGCTTTTGGCAAAACAAGAAAGGCTGGTTGTCATATTAAATACGCCTGCCCACAATCCGACAGGATATGCTATGGATGAAGACGATTGGAAGGCGGTTTCGAGCATTTTAGGCAGAACTGAAAAAACCAAGAAAATTGCTCTTGTGGCTGACGTGGCATATATAGACTTTGCCGGAGAAGAAGAGGAAAGCAGAATGTTTCTGCCGTTCCTTGAGAAAATGCCGGACAATGTTTTAGTTTTAGTTGCCCATAGCTTGTCCAAGTCCTATACTCTTTACGGCATGAGATGCGGCGCATTGATATGTATGGCCAAGACCAGAGAAATTGCCGAAGAGTTCAAATCAGTATGCGAGTTTTCATCCAGGGGAAGCTGGTCCAACTGCGCCAGAGCGCCTCAGGTGATTTTACAAAAGATATATGAAGACGATCGGCTTTTGCAGAAAGTTATGGAAGAGCGTAAGAATTGCAGGGATATGCTGCTTAAGAGGGGCGCCGCTTTCAAAAAAGCTGCTGAAGAGGCAGGACTTGAGATGGTTCCTTTCCGCGGAGGATTTTTTGCTACGGTTCCTTGTGAGACTCCGGATAAGGTTTCTGCACAGCTGGAAACGATGGGCATATTTACGGTGCCTTTTACCAAGGGTATAAGAGTGTCCCTCGCTTCCGTGAAAGAAGAAAAGTGCAGAGAGCTTCCAAAGGCTATAATAAAAGCGATAGAATCAAAATAATGGAAAATATTGACATTTAATCCCTCCGGTGTTAAAATTAAAATGCAAAGGGATACTGGAAGGGAGAAAATATGAGTGAAGAAAAGGAGTTTGCTTTTAATATTAAAGAGCACATAGGGGTAATCAATACTTATTCCAGCGGATGGACGAAAGAACTTAATCTGGTAGAATGGAACGGCAATAACGCCAAGTTTGATATAAGAGATTGGGATCCTTCCCATGAGCATATGAGCAGAGGGATTACTTTGCACGAGGAGGAGGCTAAAACGCTGGCCAGATTATTTTTTAGACTTTTCGCAAAAGATAAAAGTACAGTTCAAGGCGATGGCAAAAGTCAGGTTCCAAGTCAAGAGGCTTGTAAACAGGCGATTAATTCGGCTAGCGGATTGAACGATGTGCCGGTTTGCGACACAGATGCTACTAAAAATTCTGATGCTAATACAGAGTCCATCGTCTAACCGATATAAGCCGAGATAAATTAAGACTACGGGGAACTGTGTAGGTTCCCCGTTTTTATGCTCTGCGTTCATCCTTGAACAAAAATGAAATTCCGTAAAGAGAAGCAAGGCCGACTATTGCATATATGATTCTTGCTACGATATCAAGACTGCCGTTGAAAATGCTTCCCACCAGATTATAATTAAAAAATCCTATCAGTCCCCAATTAATTCCGCCTATTATCATCAGTAAAAGAATTAATTTTTTCAAAGTAATCACTCCTTTCGCCATATATTTTCACCAAAAATGAGTATTTTATGTTATCATAATGGATACATATATAAAACTCTTTATGAAAGGCGAAGGGGAACTTATATGGACGTATATTTGATAAAAGAGCCCAGGGCAGAAAAAGAAAAAGTTACCGTTGAAAGAGGTTCTTCGGCGGAAGACCTTTACAAAAGGTATAAAGACCAGCTCCCGTACACTGTTTTAGCCGTAAAAGTCAACAATAAGATAGAAGCATTGGAATACAGATTTTACAAAGAATGCTGTGTGGAGTTTATAGATATGAGAGCCCAAAACGGGAATCTTATATATCAGAACAGCCTGATTTTAATATATCTTAAGGCAGTAGAAGACATCGTCGGAAAAGCAGATGTGGACATAGAAAATGCTTTGAACAAGGGCTTGTATACAGAGATTAAGACTAAAGAACCTTTGACTGCAAAACAGATAAAGACTATCGAGCGGCGAATGAAAGAACTGGTAAAAGCGGATTTGCCGTTTACACGAGAGGAATTGGCCAAAGATGAAGCTGTGGCAAGGTTTCATGACATGGGATGCCCTGAGAAGGAAGCGCTATTGGGAGAAAACCCAAGAATGAAAAAAGTACCATTTTATTCTTTTGACGGATATAAAGATTTTTTCTATGGACTTATGGTGCCTTCCAGCGGCTATATACAACATTTTGAATTGCGCAAATACCGCAGAGGTGTGCTGTTGAGATTTCCGCATCCTCAGGATCCGAATAAGATACCTGAGTATGTGGACGAAAAAGTTCTATATAAAACTTTTGGAGAGCAGAGCCGTTGGGGCAAGCTAATGGGAATAACTTATGTTTCCGATTTGAACCGTCAGATAGAGGAAGGAAAGATTAAGGAACTTATTCAGCTTTCAGAGGCTTTGCATGAGAGAAGAATCGTTGAAATAGCCGATATGATTACAAAGAACAAGAAGCGAATAATCCTGATTGCAGGGCCCTCGTCATCAGGTAAGACTACTTTCGCTCAAAGACTTTGCATTCAGCTTAGAGTAAACGGACTGGTGCCGCTCTATATGGGTACAGACGATTATTTTGTGGAGAGAGAAGATACTCCTCTTGACGAATACGGTGAAAAAAACTTCGAAGATTTGGAAGCTGTAGATATCGGCTTGTTTAACAGCAACATGAACGATCTGCTTGCCGGAAAAACAGTTGATCTCCCAAGCTTTGACTTTATTACAGGGCACAAACAGTTTGGCAAAAGGTTTACTTCCATAAAGAGCAACCAACCCATTGTGATAGAGGGTATACATGCCCTTAATGAGGCCCTTACGCCGGATATCCCTAAAGAAGAAAAGTTTAAGATTTATATAAGCCCACTGACTCAGTTAAACATAGACAGTCATAACAGAATAGTAACCACTGACCACCGCATGCTGAGGCGCATGGTAAGAGACCTCAAGCATAGGGGACACAGCGCTCAGTCGACAATAGCATCATGGCCTAAGGTAAGAGCAGGCGAGGATAAAAACATATTTCCGTTCAGCAATGAAGCCGATGTAATGTTCAATTCTGTTCACTTGTATGAAATAGCAGTATTGAAAAAATACGCCGAACCTTTGCTTTTGGCTATAACTCCGGATGAGCCGGAATACAGCGATGCGGCACGAATGCTGAACTTTTTAAGGTTTTTTAAAACAGTGGAAGATGATTCAGCCATAGTGAACAATTCGATTTTAAGGGAGTTTATCGGCGGCAGCATATTTACAGATTAGGAAAAGCAAATGAAAATCAGACGATATAATGAGGAGAAAAAATGGCAGATATCACAGTTATCGGAGGAATAAATATAGACATAGAGGGAAAGCCGGACGGCATTCTTAAGTTTGAGGATTCCAATCCCGGAAAAATATCTGTATCATATGGCGGAGTAGGAAGAAACATAACGGAAAATGTGGCCAGAATGGGCGGCAGCGTAGCCATGATTTCTGTTATAGGTGAAGACCATATGGGATATGGAGCAAAAGAACATCTCAGGCTTTTAGGAGTAGATGTTTCCCGAATAGAAGTTAAGAAGCACGCCATGTCAGCGATGTATCTTTCTATTTTAAATGATAAAAATGATATGGAACTTGCAATAAGCGATATGGATGTGGTAAAATACATTTTTCCGGATGTTTTGGAGAAAAACTCGGATCTGTTGTCTAAGTCTAAGGTCATAGCTTTAGATGGAAACCTTGAAAAAGAGACTTTAGAATTTACAGCATCCAGGTTTTCAGACGTTCCGATTTTCTTCGACCCGGTATCAACTCCCAAAGCTAAAAGAGCATCAGAGATTATAGGGAAATTATCTTGTATCAAACCAAATATAATGGAAGCTGAAGCTCTTTCAGGAATTGCAATAAAGAATGATGAAGACCTTAAAAAAGTTGGAAATTGGTTTATAGAGCAAGGTGTTAAAATGGTCTTCATAACTTTAAATAAGGATGGAGTATATTACAAAGACAGACATCATGAAGGGTTCATAAGACCCGTAGAGGTTAAAATAAATAGTGCAACAGGCGCCGGAGACAGTTTTTCTGCTGCTATTCTTATGGGAATGGCTGACGGGCTTGGAGTTAGAGATATTGCACAATACGGCATGGCGGCAGCTCAGATAACTATGGAAAGCAGTCTGGCAGTAAATCAGGACATGTCAAAGGAAGAAATTGAAAGGAGAATTGCAAAATGTACAAAGACTATTTAGACATTAATCCGGAAGTGGAAGGGGCTTTAGATGAAGGACGTCCGGTTGTAGCTTTGGAGTCCACTATAATAGCTCATGGTATGCCTTATCCTAAAAATGTGGAAACTGCTTTGGCTGTAGAGGAAGTCATAAAGAAAAACGGAGCAGTGCCAGCTACTATAGGAATTTTGGGAGGCAGAATTAAAATCGGTCTTACAAAGGAAGAAATAGAATATATGGCTCACGCCGACAATGTACTTAAGGTAAGTCGCAGAGACCTGCCTTATGTGATATCACAAAAACTTGACGGAGCTACAACGGTAGCGGGAACTATGATAGCGGCTCACATGGCCGGCATCAAATTATTTGTAACCGGAGGCATAGGCGGCGTTCACAGAGGAGCCGGAGAAAGCTTTGACATATCAGCTGACTTGGAAGAACTGAAGATGACCGATGTAACTGTGGTATGCGCCGGAGCAAAGGCTATACTGGATATTCCGGCCACCTTGGAATATTTGGAAACTGCCGGTGTGCCTGTAATCGCATACGGCACAGATGAAATCCCTGCCTTCTACAGCAGAAAGAGCGGTGAGAAGGCCAATTGCAGAATGGATTCTCCTGAAGAAATCGGGGCGCTTATTTCGATGAAAGGAGAATTGGGATTAAAAGGAGGCATACTTGTGACTTGCCCTATTCCTGCAGAGGATGAAATACCAGCGGAAGAAATAAATGCAGTTATCGATGAAGCCATCAGAGAAGCTGAAGCAGAAGGGATCAAAGGAAAGGAAACCACTCCGTTCCTGCTGTCCCGTGTAAAGGACTTAACTGAAGGTCGCAGCCTTGAGGCCAATATCAAATTGGTATTGAATAACGCCGATATAGGCTCAAAAATTGCGTGCAACATAAAATAGCAAAATATGAAAGGAGCCGCCGCCGAAGTTGCTTTTTAATACTTCGGCGGCGTTGCGATTTTTTTACATTTTCCGTTTTCCCGGAGTCTGCTTCGAAAGACGAATCCCACATTTCGTGAATGCTGCTTGCATGAAGAAAATGTAAAAAAATCAATTTCTAAGAAAAATTTACACCTATCTTAGCGAAACTGCAGTCGAAGTTTGTCGAAAGAAAGGCTCGGCTGACTTTTTCTTGTAAATTTCAGAGAAATGTCTGCCAAACCGCCTGTTTTGCAGACATTTTTTCTTATTTTTATAGATTTTTACATTTTTCCGGGGGTTTTTGCCTGTAAAATTCCATTATATGTAAATTTGCAGACAAAAAAATAAAAAACAAACGATTTTGTCATTTTACATTTTTTCACAGACAAATGTTCTCAAGTCTTCTCGTTATATTCTTGATGTTATGCTCACTCATGCCGGCGCATTCACAAGCATAATGCTTCTGCCGTAATCGCATCGCTACCGCATCGCAATACCATCGCAACATCGCTACCGCATCGCAATACCATCGCAACACTGCCGCAGCATCGCCATACATCGCCACAAAAACAAACGCCAGGATAAGTGTGAGAAAGATGCGTACCACAGCCATTGCAAATGCTTATATTTTTTCGCAAAAAAACTAAAAAATATTAAAAAAACAGCTTGCATTAATTTGACAGATAATATATACTTAAATAGCTTGTGAAAAAGGCGATGAAGCGGGAAGTTGCTGAGCTATCAGGTAATTTCCGCCGAGAATGTCCTCACCAGATGAGGGCGGAGGGATTCGCCTGGTTTTTCTCGTGTGGGTAAAAATGAAAAACACACGGCAGCGTGTACGGATGGCGACTTAAGCAAGCGAAATCGCTGTACACGTTGAAAACAAGGCAAATGAACCCCTTGTACAAGCATAGCGAAAACAGTACAAAAAAATTAGGAGGAAGAAAAATGAGCGAATTGCAGAAAATCAGAATCAAACTGAAAGCTTACGACCATGCTTTACTGGACCAGTCGGCAGCTAAGATTGTAGAGACAGCAAAGAAAACAGGCGCCGATGTTTCAGGCCCTATTCCGCTTCCTACAGAAAAAGAAGTGGTTACAATTCTGAGAGCTGTACACAAGTACAAAGATTCCAGAGAACAGTTTGAGCAGAGAACTCACAAGAGACTTATCGATATCACCAATGCTACTCTCAAGACTACAGACGCATTGACAAAGCTGGATCTGCCGGCAGGCGTTGATATCGAGATTAAACTGTAAGATTTAATTTTCCGCAAGCTGCGATAAAGATAAACATGCCGAAGACAAGGCGGCAATGCAGCGACTGCGAAAAGAGACAAGTACGAAGGGAAACCTCCCTTAGCAAGAACGCATGAGAGGGAAAGCCGCCGGCGCATCCTGTGTCAGCGCAAAGGGCGGCCAATGTGAATTCCAAACCAGAGCGTTCCAATGTAAGAAAAGGAGATAAAATATGAAAATGATTTTAGGCAAGAAGCTGGGAATGACCCAGATCTTCGATGAAGCAGGAAATGTAGTTCCTGTAACTGTTATCGAAGCAGGACCTGAAGTAGTAACTCAGGTAAAGACAGTAGAGACAGACGGTTATAACGCAGTACAGGTTGGCTTTGAAGATCAAAAACCTCACAGAGTTAACAAGCCTCTTACAGGACATTTTGAAAAAGCCGGCGTTGTTACCAAAAAATATCTGGCCGAATTCAGAGTAGAAGAAGGCGAGAATTACGAAGTGGGACAGGTAATAACTGTTGCAGATTTCGAAGAAGGAAAGAAACTGGACATCACGGGAGTATCAAAAGGAAAAGGTACTCAGGGTAATATCAAGAGACACGGTCATCACAGAGGCCCTATGACTCACGGTTCAAAACACAAGAGATTGGCCGGAGCTTTGGCGGCAGGTACTTATCCGTCAAGAGTATTCAAGGGCAACAAAGGTCCTGGAAGAACAGGAAGAGATACCGTTACAGTACAGAATGTAGTTCTGGTAAAAGTTATTGAAGACAGGAACCTTTTGCTGGTTAAGGGTGCAGTACCGGGAAACAAAGGCGGACTGGTACGCGTTCAGTACGCAGTTAAAGGTCAGGACAAATAGGAACTGAGGGAAGGAGGAAGCAAAAATGGCAAAAGTAACAATGCTGAATATGGCAGGAGCTGAGGCTGGACAGATTGAGCTCAAAGACGAAATCTTCGCTATCACTCCCAACGAATACGCAGTTCACGCAGTAGTTAAAAACTATCTGGCAAACCAGAGACAAGGCACCCAGTCAGCAAAGACCAGAGGCGAAGTTAGAGGAGGCGGACGCAAGCCTTTCAGACAGAAAGGAACAGGACGTCACAGACAGGGAAGCTCAACTGACCCTTCACAGATCGGCGGCGGAATCGTATTTGCTCCAAAGCCAAGGGATTATAGATATACACTTCCTAAGAAGCTGAGAAGACTGGCAATGAAGTCAGCGCTCTCTTCAAAGGTAGCTGAAAAAGAAATAATCGTTTTAGACGAGCTGAAGTTTGAAGCTCCTAAGACAAAAGAGATGATAAAATGCCTGGAAAACATCAAGGCAGGCAAAAAGGCTTTGATAGTTACGGTTGACAAAGATGAAAACGTAGTTAGATCAGCAGCCAACATTCCGGGAGTCAAGACTATGCTGGTTAACACCATGAACGTTTACGAAATCGTAAATCATGACAGCTTCATAGTGACTCAGGAAGCAGTTAAGAAAATCGAGGAGGTGTACCTGTAATGAAGACAGCATACGATATAATTCTGGAGCCTGTAATTTCCGAACAGAGTATGGATGCCAGCGCACAGAAAAAGTACACATTCAAAGTTGCACAAGACGCCAACAAGACTCAAGTCAGAACGGCTGTTGAAGAAATCTTCGGCGTGGAAGTAGCTAAAGTAAACATCATGAATTACGATGGTAAAGTTAAAAGAATGGGAAGAAACGTAGGCAAGACTTCTGCTTACAGGAAAGCAATCGTCACTCTTACAGATAAGAGCAAAGAGATTGAATTCTTCCAGGGACTATAAGTTAGGAGGCATTAGAAATGGGAATAAGAAAATACAATCCGACTACTCCTGGTCTTAGAGGAATGACAGTCTCCACTTTTGAAGAAATTACAACATCTACCCCTGAAAAGTCATTGACCGTAACTCTTAAGAAACATGCGGGAAGAAACAACAGAGGTAAGATTACCGTAAGACACCATGGAGGCGGTACAAGACCAAAATACAGAATCATAGATTTCAAGAGAAATAAAGACAACATTCCGGGAACCGTAAAGACTATCGAATACGACCCGAACAGAAGCGCAAATATCGCCCTGATAGTTTACGCAGACGGCGAAAAGAGATATATCATTGCTCCTGACAAATTAGAAGTAGGACAGGTGATCGTATCAGGACCTGAAGCAGATATCGTTGTAGGAAACGCTCTTCCAATCGCCAACATTCCGGTTGGTACCATCATCCACAATGTGGAACTGAAGCCTGGCAAGGGCGGTCAGCTGGCAAGATCAGCGGGCAACGGAGCTCAGCTGATGGCTAAAGAAGGCGATTACGCTCAGGTAAGACTTCCTTCCGGAGAAGTAAGAAAAGTCAGCATGAGATGCAGAGCTACTATCGGAGAAGTGGGCAACATGGAACACGCTAACATCCAGATAGGTAAGGCAGGCAGAAAGAGACACATGGGCATAAGACCTACAGTGAGAGGTTCCGTAATGAACCCTAACGACCATCCACACGGCGGTGGTGAAGGAAGAGCCCCTGTAGGACGTAAGAGTCCGGTTACTCCTTGGGGTAAGCCAGCTCTGGGATACAAGACTAGAAAGAAGAATAAAGCTTCAAATCAATATATCGTAAAGAGAAGAAATGAAAAATAATAGGAAGGAGCAAAACTAATGGGTAGATCACTTAAAAAAGGCCCTTTCGTCAACGCTAAGCTGCTGAAAGCCATCGATGAGATGAACGCGGCTAACGAAAAGAAAGTTATAAAAACATGGTCAAGACCATCAACCATATTCCCACAGATGGTGGGACATACCATCGCAGTACATGATGGTAAAAAGCACGTTCCAGTGTATATTACAGAAGACATGGTAGGACACAGACTTGGAGAATTTGCTCCAACCAGAAACTACAGAGGCCATGCTGCCGACAAGTCTTCAAAGGTTAAGAAATAAGAAAGGAGCACATGAAGATGGAAGCAAAAGCAGTTGCTAAATATGTAAGAATGTCTCCTATCAAGCTGAAACCTGTTACAGACCTAGTAAGAGGTAAGGACTTAAACGAGGCATTGAACATTCTGAAGTTCACCCCGGGCAAAGGTTCACAGATCGTAGAAAAAGTTGTTAAGTCGGCAGCAGCCAACGCTGAAAACAATTTCGATATGAATCCGGACAATTTATACGTTGCTGAAATTTACGCAAACCAGGGCCCTACAATGAAAAGATGGAGAGCAGGTTCACGCGGCAGCGCATCATTAATCTTGAAGAGATCAAGCCATGTAGGCGTTACTTTAAGAGAAAAGGAATAAGATAGGAGGTTCATTAATGGGTCAGAAAGTTAGTCCGCATGGTTTAAGAGTGGGCGTTATAAAAGACTGGGAATCTAAATGGTATGCAGATAAAAATAACTTTGCGGATTTCCTTGCAGAGGATAATAAAGTAAGAGAATATGTAAAGAAAAAATTATATGTAGCCGGCGTTTCAAAGATCCTCATCGAAAGAGCTGCAGCTAACAAGATGAGAATCACGGTTCTTACAGCAAAACCGGGTATGGTTATCGGAAGATCCGGAGACGGAATCGAAGCTCTTAAGAAAGACCTGGTAAAGCTCACAGGAAAAGAAATAGAAATTTCCATAGAAGAAGTAAGAAAATCAGAGCTGGATGCACAGCTCACTGCTGAGTCAGTAGCTCAGGCTTTGGAAAGACGTGTTTCCTTCAGAAGAGCCATGAAGCAGGCTATCGGCAGAACTATGAAATCAGGTGCTAAAGGTATAAAGATTACAGTATCCGGCAGACTCGGCGGAGCTGAAATCGCCAGAAGCGAAAAATACAGCGAAGGCAATGTTCCTCTTCACACATTAAGAGCAGACATTGACTACGGATTTGCTGAAGCAGATACCACCTACGGAAAGATCGGCGTCAAGGTATGGATCAACCACGGAGAAATCCTTGATAAAGGTCTTCAGAGCCCTATTCGTGAAGAAAAACGCGAAAAGAGAGAGAGAAGAGGCAGAAAAGACGGCGACAGACGCGGACAGCGCAGAGACGGCGTTAGACGCGCAAGTCAGGGCGAGAGACGTCCTAGGGGCGAGAGAAACGAGGCTCCTAAGGCAGTAAACCCTAGAGTCAGAAAAGCTCCAAAGCAAGAACCTCAGGTTAGCGAGCCGCAGGTAGAGGCTGCAGCAGCAGAAACTGTAGAAACTGAAAACTAAGCAAATAGGAAAGGAGGAACTTAAGCCATGTTAATGCCAAAGCGCGTTAAACACAGAAGAGTTCACAGAGGAAGAATGAAAGGCGTAGCAACCAAGGGCAATACTATTACCTACGGTTCCTACGGATTAGTTTCACAAGAATGTGGATGGATCACCTCCAATCAGATCGAAGCGGCTCGTATCGCTATGACTAGATCGATTAAAAGAGGCGGTAAAGTATATATAAAGATTTTCCCACACAAATCGGTAACAAAGAAACCTGCTGAAGTACGTATGGGTTCCGGTAAAGGTGCACCTGAGTACTGGGTAGCAGTAGTTAAACCGGGCAGAGTTATGTTTGAGATCGACGGAGTTTCAGAAGAAAAAGCAAGAGAAGCTATGAGACTTGCATCTCACAAACTTCCGGTTAAATGTAAGTTTGCCATCAAGGAACAGCAAGCAAAGGGTGGTGAAGCATAATGGAATTGAAGAAAATGAGAGATATGACAGGTGCAGAGCTCAACACAGAACTGTCAAAGATGAAAAAAGAACTGTTTAACTTGAGATTTCAGCACGCTACTGGCCAGCTGGAGAACCCTATACAGATGAGGGAACTCAAGAGAGATATAGCAAGAGTTAAAACCATCATCAGAGAAAAAGAACTTGCAAAGGTTCAGGGCTAAAGGGAAGGAGGATGTAATATGACAGTTGAAAGAAACAGAAGAAAGACAAAGGTCGGCATCGTAGTATCCGACAAGATGGATAAAACTGTAGTTGTTGCCATCGAAGACTTCGTAAGACATTCCCTTTACGGAAAAGCCGTTAAGAGAACCAAGAAAGTAAAAGCTCACGATGAAAACAACGAATGCCAGATAGGCGATAAAGTAAGAATTATGGAAACAAGACCACTCTCAAAGGACAAGAGATGGAGACTTGTTAACATTGTCGAGAAAGTAAAATAAAGGAGGCACCAGATCATGATTCAGACAGAAACCAGATTAAGAGTTGCCGACAATTCAGGAGCGAAAGAACTCCTCTGTATCCGCATCTTGGGTGGAACCAGCCGTCAATATGCTAATATAGGCGATGTTATCGTATGTGCGGTAAAAGAAGCTACTCCGGGCGGAGTTGTGAAGAAAGGCGACGTTGTTAAAGCTGTAGTAGTGAGAACTAAACATGGTGCCAGAAGAAGCGACGGAAGCTATGTGAAATTCGATCAGAACGCAGCGGTTATCATAAAAGATAAAGAAGATAAGAATCCTGTAGGAACTCGTATCTTCGGACCGGTTGCCAGAGAGCTGAGAGAAAAAGGCTTTATGAAAATCGTGTCATTGGCACCGGAAGTACTGTAGGAGGTAAACAGGATGCGTATAAAGAAAGATGATACGGTGGTAGTTATCACCGGTAAAGATAAAGGCAAAACCGGAAAAGTCCTCAGAGCTATGCCTAAGGAAAACAAGGTTGTTGTCCAGGGCGTAAATATGCAGACCAAGCACGCCAGAGCTACAAGAAAAGCTCCTGCTGAAATAAAGCACATGGAAGGACCTATAGACGCTTCCAACGTAATGCTTTATGACTCAAAGACAAAGCAGGGCGTAAGAGTCGGCTATAAGATTGAAAACGGAAAAAAAGTAAGAGTGTCTAAGAAAACGGGCGCTGTAATAGACTAGGAAAGGAGGAGAAAACTTTGACAGCAAGATTAAAGACAATGTATGACGAACATGTTTTCGGAGCATTAAAAGATAAATTCCAGTACAAGAACGTAATGGAAGTTCCAAAGCTGGAGAAAGTTACCATCAACATGGGACTGGGCGAAGCAAAGGATAACGCAAAAGTTATGGAATCCGCTGTACAGGAAATCGCCATGATATGCGGTCAGAAGCCTGTAATCACCAGAGCAAGAAAATCCATTGCTAACTTCAAGGTAAGACAAGGAATGCCTGTAGGAGCAAAAGTCACTCTCAGAGGAGAAAATATGTATGTATTTGTTGACAAGCTTTTCAACATCTCCCTTCCGAGAGTAAGAGACTTTAAAGGCGTCAGCAGAAACTCCTTTGACGGCAGAGGAAATTATTCCATGGGTATCAAGGAACAGCTGATATTCCCTGAAATCAACTATGATCAGGTTGATATGATCAAGGGTATGAACATTGTATTCACCACGACGGCTAAAACCGATGAAGAAGCTCAGGCACTGCTTGAACTGCTCGGAATGCCGTTTGAGAAATAGTATAGGAGGGAATCATGGCAAAAACATCTCTCAAAGTAAAACAGCAGAGAAAACCTAAATATTCAACTCGCGCATATACAAGATGCAGACTTTGCGGAAGACCTCATGCTGTATTGAAAAAATACGGTATCTGCCGTATCTGCTTCAGAGAGCTTGCTTACAAAGGAGAAATCCCGGGCGTAAGAAAAGCAAGCTGGTAATATAAAAGAAAGGAGAAACGCTGTAATGACAATGACAGATCCTATAGCGGATATGCTGACGAGAATCAGAAATGCCAATACTGCAGGACACGAAACTGTTGAGATACCAGCTTCAAATATCAAAAAGTCAATAGCTGAAATCTTAAAAACAGAAGGTTTTATTGCAGATTATGAAGTGATAGAAGACAATAAGCAAGGCATGATCAAAGTCACCATGAAGTACGGTGCACACAAAGAAAGGGTTATCAGCGGAATCAAAAAGATTTCCAAACCCGGACTTAAAAAATATGCAAAAGCTGACGAAGTGCCAAAAGTTCTCGGAGGTTTGGGAATAGCAATAATCTCAACTTCCAAAGGTGTAATAAGCGATAAAGAAGCAAGACGCCTTGGCATCGGCGGCGAAGTAATCTGTTATGTATGGTAGGAGGAACGAAAAATGTCAAGAATAGGTAGAAAACCTGTAGTTGTTCCTGCCGGCGTAGAAGTAACAGTAGACGCAAACAACGCGGTTACAGTTAAAGGCCCTAAGGGACAATTAACAGAGCAGATAAGCAAATTGATTGGCGTGGAAGTGGCTGATGGCGTGGTAAATGTGACAAGACAAAGCGATCAGAGAGAGCACAGAGCTCAGCACGGACTTGCCAGAACATTGATAAACAACATGGTAACAGGCGTAACAGCAGGCTTTGAAAAGAAGCTTCAGCTTGTAGGTGTTGGCTATAAGGCAGAGAAGAAAGGAAAGACTTTGGTTCTCAGCCTCGGATATTCACATCCTGTAGAACTGGAAGACCCTGAAGGAATCACAACTGAATGTCCTTCAGCGACAGAAGTTGTTGTAAAGGGAATCGATAAGGCTTTTGTTGGAAACTATGCGGCAAACATCAGAGCATGGAGAGAACCGGAACCTTATAAGGGCAAAGGTATCAAGTATGTAGATGAAGTTATCCGCAGAAAAGAAGGCAAAGCCGGTTCTAAGTAAGAGAAAGGAGTGAAGTGAAAAATGGCTAAAGAAAGCAGAAATGACAAGCGTCTTAAAAGACATCAAAGAGTAAGAAAAGACCTTTATGGAACTCCTGAGAAACCAAGACTTTGTGTTTATAGATCAAATAAAAACATTTCCGCCCAGATAATAGACGATGTGAACGGAACTACTCTGGTATCCGCTTCATCTCTCGATAAAGATCTGAAAGCCGAGATAGGATACGGCGGCAACAAAGAGGCTGCTAAAAAAGTAGGCGAAGCAGTAGCTAAAAAAGCTGTAGCTAAAGGCATCGAAGAAGTATGCTTTGACAGAGGCGGTTTTCTATATCACGGAAGAGTAGCTGAGCTGGCCGAAGGCGCACGCGAAGGCGGATTAAAATTCTAACAGGAGGAAATAAGGAATGCGTAATATCGTTGATGCATCCAAGCTGGACTTAAAATCAACTATCGTAAGTATAAGAAGAGTTGCAAAGACAGTTAAGGGCGGCAGAAACATGAGATTCAGCGTAACCGTAGTAGTCGGTGACGGCAACGGCCATGTGGGCGTAGGCCTGGGCAAATCTCAGGAAATCCCTGAAGCTGTAAGAAAAGCTGAAGAAGATGCAAAGAAGAATTTAATATATGTTCCTACCGTAGGAACCACTGTACCACACAGAAACGTAGGCGTTTTCGGAGCAGGAAAAGTTCTCATCATGCCTGCATTCCAAGGTACGGGAGTTATCGCAGGTTCATCGGTTCGTACCGTACTTGAAGCTGCAGGTATAAGAGACGTAAGAGCTAAATCTATTGGCTCCAACAATACCGGAAATATGGCTTATGCGGCACTGGAAGGTCTCAAAGGCATGATGACAGTAGAGAAAGTCGCAAAATTGAGAGGCAAAACTCCGGAAGAAATCTTAGGATAGGAGGAAAGTCGAAATGGCAAAAATGATTAAAATCACCTTGACAAAGAGCACAATCGGCGCTTCCCCTAAGCAAAAAAAGGTTGTTGAAGCGTTAGGACTCAAAAAGATGCACCAATCAGTAGAAATGGCTGACACTCCGCAGACTCGCGGCGCTGTAGCCAAGGTTTCGCATCTTGTAACTGTAGAAGAAATATAAGGAGGTGCCACAAATGAAATTACATGAGTTAAAAGCACCTGTCGGTGCAACAAAGGCACCTAAAAGAAAAGGCCGTGGTACCGCTACCGGACAGGGAAAAACTGCCGGAAGAGGTATGAACGGACAGAACTCAAGATCAGGCGGCGGCGTTCGTCTGGGTTTTGAAGGCGGACAGATGCCTTTGTACAGAAGACTGCCTAAGAGAGGATTCAACAATATCTGGGCAAAAGAATATTCTGTAATTAATGTAGAAGATCTTAATAAGTTTGAAGCAGGTACAGTTGTTACCCAAGGGACCTTAGAAGAAGCTGGAATGCTTAAGCAGGTAAAAGACGGTATCAAGGTCCTCGGACAGGGAACTCTGAACGTAGCCCTGACAGTTAAAGCTGACAAATTCAGCAAAACTGCCGTTGAAAAGATTGAAGCTGCGGGAGGAAAGGCAGAGGTGATCTAGTATGGGTATGTTAAAGACTATTGCTCAAGCTTGGAAAGTTGCAGAAATAAGATCGAAAATCATTTTCACATTGTTAATGCTGGTCGTATTCCGTATAGGTTCCAATATACCGGTACCTAATATAGACAGAACAGTATTGGCGCAGATGTTTACCGGAGATGCAGGTCTGTTCGATTTGTTCGACCTGTTTTCCGGAGGAGCATTCAGTAATTTTACAATTTTCGCATTGAGTATAACACCATACATCACTGCATCAATCATAGTTCAACTGCTAGGAATGGCATTCCCTTATTTCCAGAGGCTCGCCCAATCAGGCACTGAGGGAAGAAAAAAGATGGCTCAGATAACCAGATACATGACGGTGGTTCTGGGACTTATACAAGCCATAGGCCTTACAGTTGGCCTTTTCAGACAGGCCATAATAGATACAGACGTTTTTTCCATAATACTTGTTATTTTGGTATTGACGGCAGGAACAGCTTTCCTGATGTGGCTGGGAGAACAGATCAACGATAAGGGAGTAGGAAACGGAATATCGCTTATCATCTTTGCCGGTATCGTTGCCAGAATACCGAGCGGTATAAGAAGTTTAGTAACAAGCATTCAGGCAGGAACTATTTCTATAATTACATTGATAATTTTAGTTATAGTGGCTATATTGGTCATAGCAGGCGTAGTTATGATTCAAGAAGGACAGAGAAGAATTCCTGTACAGTATGCAAAGAGAGTTGTAGGAAGAAAGATGTACGGCGGACAGTCGACCCATATTCCTATGAAGGTTAATCAGTCCGGTGTTATTCCTATCATCTTCGCACTGTCATTGCTTCAGTTCCCTCTGACAATAACATACTTTTTCCCTGATACAGGATTTACGGATTTTGTTACCAAGTGGCTTTCGCCGGCAGGTAACCCGGGAGTATGGGTATATGGTGTGTTGAACGTTCTGCTCATAATCGCCTTTACTTACTTCTATACAGGAGCTACATTTAACCCTGTGGAAGTGGCCAATAACATGAAAGCTAACGGCGGATTTATACCGGGAATAAGACCCGGCAAAGCTACCGAAGAATATTTGCAGAAAGTATTGTCAAGAATCACCATTGTAGGAGCTATATTCTTAGCCGTTATAGCGACACTGCCTACTATTTTGAGCGTGGTTACTACTCTGAACATTCAGTTTGGCGGAACATCGCTTCTCATCGCAGTCGGTGTAGCTTTAGATACTGTAAGACAGCTGGAAAATCAGATGCTCATGAGAAACTATCAAGGTTTCCTGAAATAACAGAGGAGATGATAAAATGCTGAGAACTATATTGTTAGGACCACCGGGGGCCGGCAAGGGGACCCAGGCGGCAAAGATCATCGAAAAATATAACATACCGCATATTTCCACAGGAGATATTTTCAGAGAAAACATTAAAAAGGGTACAGAACTGGGGAAAAAAGCGCAAGAGTATATGAACAGAGGCGAGCTGGTTCCTGATGATCTGGTAATCGAGATAGCCACCACAAGACTTCTCGAAGACGACTGCAAGGACGGATTTTTACTGGACGGCTTTCCAAGGACCGTATATCAAGCTGAAAAACTGGACGAATTCCTGGCTGCTCACGGTTCCAAGATAGATAAGGTAATCGACATAGAAGTCGGAAAAGAAGAACTGATGGAAAGACTTACAGGAAGACGCGTATGCAAATCATGCGGCGCCAGCTACCATATAGTCAATATACCGCCTAAAAAAGAAGGCGTATGCGACGTATGTGGAGGCGAGCTCATTCAAAGGGCTGATGATAACGCTGAGACCGTGGCTAACAGGATAGAAGTGTATGAAGCGCAGACCATGCCTCTTGTAGAGTACTATGAGAAGGCAGGAAACATAGCTCATATCGACGGAGCAACAGGTCTTGATAACGTCTTTGCGGACATAGTAAAAGCTTTAGGTGAATAAATATGATCATCATCAAGTCCAAACAGGAAATTGAATTGATGCGTGAAGCTGGAAAGGTGACGGCGCTTATACTTTCAGAGCTGAACAACATCATAAAACCGGGGATAAGTACGCTGGAGATAGACAGTTTTGTAGAGAAAACAGTCAAAGCCCACAACATGACTGCGGCGGAAAAGGGATATTGCGGCTATCCGGCCAATGTATGCGTTTCCGTCAACGAAGAAGTCGTGCACGGGATTCCAAGCAAGAAAAGAATCCTATGTGAGGGCGATATCGTCAGTGTGGATTTAGTAGTAGAACACAAAGGATATATGGCAGACGCGGCCAGAACTTATCCTGTAGGAAAGATAAGCGATGAAGCGAAGCGCCTGATAGAAACAGCCGAAAAAGCTTTCTTCAACGGCATTCAGTTTGCGAAAGAGGGATACAGATTATCTGATATTTCTCACGCTGTTCAAAAGACTGTGGAGAGCGAAGGATTCGGTGTCATAAGAGATTTTGTGGGTCACGGCATAGGCAGTGAAATGCACGAAGAGCCTCAGATACCTAATTACGGAAGACCGGGAAGAGGACCTAGGCTCCAAAGAGGCATGACTCTGGCCATAGAACCGATGATTACACAAGGGTCATATGAGATAGATGTGCTCAGTGATGACTGGACTGCTGTAACAGTCGACGGAAAGCTGGCAGCGCATTATGAAAATACTGTTGTAATAACTGATGGTGAGCCGGAGCTGCTTACCTTGTAATGTGAAGAAGGAGATGTATTTATGGCGAAAAAAGACGTCATTGAAGCGATGGGAACTGTGGTAGACGCACAGCCAAACGCTATGTTCAAAGTTAAACTGGATAATGGCTTTGAAGTACTGGCGCATATTTCAGGTAAAATAAGGATGAACTATATAAGAATTCTCCCTGGTGACAAGGTAAAAGTTGAGCTTTCACCATATGATCTTACAAGAGGCAGAATTACCTGGAGAGATAAATAACAGAATAGGAGGAGTCGAAATGAAAGTTAGAGCTTCTGTAAAACCTATCTGCGAAAAGTGCAAAGTCATCAAAAGAAATGGCAAGGTAATGGTCATCTGCGAAAACCCTAAGCACAAGCAGAAACAAGGTTGATTTAATAAAGTGCCGGAGGCGGAACACCGGGACCGCCTCAAATTAAGGCTTTTGCAAAATATTTAAGATCCTGTCTATATCGCACCCGGAGAAGCGACGGAAGATAGGGGAAGGAGAAAGAGTATGGCTCGTATAGCCGGTGTTGACTTACCAAGAGAAAAAAGAGTAGAAATCGGTTTAACCTACATCTATGGAATTGGTAGACCAACCGCGCTGGCAATTTTGGAAAAGGCAGGAATTAACCCTGACACAAGAGTTAAGGACCTGACTGAAGATGAAGCCGGTGCAATAAGAAAAATCATTGACGCTGAATATGTAGTAGAAGGTGATCTGAGAAGAGAAGTTTCCCTCAACATCAAGAGACTGATGGAAATAGGAAGCTACAGAGGAATCAGACACAGAAGAGGCCTGCCTGTAAGAGGTCAGAAAACTAAGACTAATGCAAGAACCCGCAAAGGTCCTAAGAAGACTGTCGGCAGAAAGAAAAAGGCTAAGTAAAGGAGGTTAGGAAGTAATGGCTAAAACTGTTAAAAAAGCAGTAAGAAAAAAGAGAAGAGAACGTAAGAACATTGAAAAAGGCCAGGCACATATCCAATCCACCTTTAACAATACTTTAGTTACTCTTACTGATATGGAAGGAAATGCGCTTTCATGGTCAAGCGCAGGTTCCCTCGGTTTCAAAGGATCAAGAAAATCAACACCGTTCGCAGCGCAGATGGCAGCAGAAGAAGCAGCTAAAGGCGCTATGGAACACGGTTTAAAAACTGTAGAAGTTTATGTAAAAGGTCCGGGCTCCGGAAGAGAAGCTGCAATCAGAGCGCTTCAGACTGCAGGTCTTGATATCACAATGATAAAGGATATCACACCTATTCCGCATAACGGATGCAGACCGCCAAAGAGAAGAAGAGTCTAAGGGAAAGGAGGAGTAATTTATATGGCAAGATATACAGATGCAAACTGCAAATTGTGCAGAAGAGAAGGTCAAAAGCTTTTCTTGAAAGGCGAAAGATGCTACAGCACTAAGTGTGCTATCGAAAGAAGAAATTACGCTCCTGGACAGCACGGTCAGTCAAGAAAGAAGCAGTCAGACTACGCTATGCAGCTTAGAGAAAAACAGAAAGCTAAGAGATTTTACGGCGTACCTGAAGTTCAGTTCAGAAATCTCTTTGACAAAGCTGCTAAGAAGCAGGGCAAAACAGGTGACAACTTACTTATTTTGCTGGAGACAAGATTGGACAACGTAGTGTTTAGACTTGGCTTTGCTGCTTCAAGAAAAGAAGCAAGACAGCTGGTAACTCACGGACATTTCACTATCAACGGAAAGAAAGCAAACATTCCTTCAATGGAAGTTAAAGCAGGGGACGTTATCAAGGTGAAAGAAAAGAGCACAAGTTCACCTAAGTTCAAAGAAATAAAAGAAATGTCTATCACCGTTCCTTCATGGATGAGCGTAGACGTTGACAAGTTAGAAGGTAAAGTCATTGCTATGCCAAGAAGAGAGGAAATAGATACTCCAATTGCAGAGCACTTGATCGTCGAATTGTACTCCAAGTAATAATGTGTCATAAGAATCGCGCATTGAAACTTGGAATGAAAGGGAGGGTTTTTGAGTGATAGAAATCGAAAAACCAACAATCAATAAGTTTATTGATGAAGATGGATGCTACGGCAAATTTGTGGTAGAACCTTTGGAAAGAGGTTATGGCACAACTTTGGGAAATGCCCTGAGGAGAATCCTTCTCAGCTCCCTTCCGGGCGCAGCTGTCACATCAGTTAAAATCGACGGAATACTTCATGAGTTCTCAACAATACCGGGAGTAAAAGAAGACGTTACAGAGATCATATTAAACTTAAAGAAGCTTGCTGTCAGATTGGAAGGGGAAAACACCAAGAGAGCAATTATAAACGCTGTAGGACCTAAAAACGTCACTGCAGCGGATATAATCGGAGACTCAGACATTGAGATATTCAATCCTGATCTGCATATAGCTACCTTGGAGGAAAACGCGACGCTGGTGATGGAAATCAACCTTGCAAGAGGAAGAGGATACGTTCCGGCAGAGCAGAACAAGACAGAAAGCACACCTATTTCAGTGATTCCTGTTGATTCCATATATACACCTGTGAGAAAAGTAAACTTCACGGTGGAAAATACCAGAGTTGGGCAGGTTACCGATTACGATAGACTGGTGCTGGAAATTTGGACAGACGGCTCCATAACGCCGGAAGAAGGCGTTTCCATCGGAGCGAAGATAATGCAGGAGCATCTCAATCTGTTTATCCAACTTACAGACGCTACCGGCTCGATGGAAATAATGGTTGAAAAGGAAGAAGACCAGAAGGAAAAAGCTCTTGAGATGACTATCGAAGAGCTGGAACTTTCAGTTCGTTCCTTTAACTGCTTGAAGAGAGCAGCAATAAATACAGTAGAAGAGCTGACTCAGAAAACTGAGGAAGATATGATGAAGGTTAGAAACCTCGGTAAAAAGTCTCTGGATGAAGTAAAGGCTAAATTAGAGGAACTGGGACTTGGACTTAAACCCAGCGACGATTAATTCGCATTAATATGCGTCGGCCTTGTATTAATCGGCGCCGATGCGTGTTGGCTTTGCGTTAACTTGCAAGAAAGGAGAATCTTGAAATGCCAGGATATAGAAAACTGGGAAGACCTTCAGCTCACAGAAAATCAATGCTGAGAAACCTTGTAACTGACCTGTTCAGAGAAGGAAGAATCCAGACTACTGATTGCAGAGCTAAGGAAGCCAGAAGAGTAGCAGAAAAAATGATTACGTTGGCAAAGCGTGGCGACCTTCACGCAAGAAGACAGGTTCTTGAATTTGTTTTCGACGAGACGGTCGTTGCAAAATTGTTCGACGAAATTGCGCCGGGCTATGAAGATAGAAACGGCGGATATACAAGAATTCTGAAGCTTGGACCTCGTCAGGGCGACAACGCTGAGGTCGTATTCTTAGAATTAGTATAAAACCTAAACACGAAAGCCGGCCGGCAATTTTGCCGGCCGCCCGAATATAAAGAGAAGCCACTCCCGGCACAGTGATATTTGTTTTGAAATCACTGCGCCCAGGAGTGGCTTTTTTGTCACTAAGCATGATATGATACTTTTTTGAGAATTCAACGTAATGGAAGCACAAGTGTCGCAGTTAAAACGTCGCGCAGCCCTCTGCTAAAGCAGCACAATCTTTCCACAGAAAACGGAGTATTATTGGTAGCGCGAGATACATAAAAATGATATAATTGCTTATGAAAACATTAGGCTTCTCTGACACAATCGGATAAGAGCGGAGAACAGAAAGGCATCGCAATGAGTAAAAGCAATAATAAGAAAAAGAAAAAGCTTACCCCAAGGGAATTGGAAAAGAAGCAAGAAAGAAGAGAGGAAGCGGCAAAGCAGAAGAAAAGAGCGCGGATTTACAGCATGATAGCGGTGACCATAGGCTGCGTCGGATCTGCATTTTTATGGCCCAGAGAAAACACAGGCACTTATATTGCGCTTTGTGTAGCCACAGGAGTGATATGGGGCATAGCTTTTGATATTATTTACGCAAAATACCTAAAAAACAAAATGAAAAAGGGGAAATAACGATAAAATGGATTTACAGCATTTGAATGAACAACAAAGAGAAGCGGCTCTTCACACAGAGGGACCGCTGCTTATTTTGGCGGGGGCAGGCAGCGGCAAGACTGCTACCATGACTCACAGAATAGCGTATCTCATAGAGCAGGGAATAAGCCCGTATAAGATACTGGCCGTAACCTTTACCAACAAAGCGGCAGGAGAAATGCGCCAGCGCGTAGAAAAGCTGGTAGGAAGCTGTCCCGGCATGTGGATACTGACTTTTCATTCCATGAGCCTTAGGATTCTGAGAGAAAATTACGAGGCCGTCGGATATGAAAAAAACTTTGTAGTTTACGATACGGTGGACCAAAAAGCGCTGATAAAAAACATCTTAAAAGAGCAGAATATAGACCAGAAGGAATATCCCATCCAATACATATCAGCTATAATAAGCAGGGAAAAAGAAGCAGACCACGGGCCTGAGGAATACATAGAGCTGGAAGGCGAAACACCGAAGACAAAGATAATATACAACATATATAAAGAGTATCAGAAACAGCTTAAAAACAACAATGCGATGGATTTTGACGATCTGCTTAGAAATGCATATCACGTTCTCAGAGATAACTCTGAAATCCTGGAGGACTATCAAAACAGATTTGCATATATAATGGTAGACGAATATCAAGATACCAATCACATACAGTATCAAATCGTTAAACTGCTCGCCCAGTCCCACAAAAACCTTTGCGTGGTCGGCGATGACGACCAGTGCATATACGAGTGGAGGGGAGCCGACATAAGAAATATACTTGACTTTGAAAAGGATTTTCCGCAGGCGAAAGTTATAAAGCTTGAGCAGAACTATCGCTCCACAGGGAATATATTGGCTGCAGCTCACTCAGTTATAAAAAATAACAGAGGCCGCAAATCAAAGAAACTATGGACCCAGCAGGAAAAGGGGCATAAAATCGTATATTCACGTCTTGCCAACGATAAGGAGGAAGCTGCATATATCGCTAAAGAAATTCAGCTGTTGGAACGTCCGGGAAGAGGTTATGACGATTTTGCAATTCTCTATAGGACCAATGCTCAGTCTAGACTATTTGAGGATGCACTGAGGAGAGCAGGTATACCTTACCAGATACTTTCAGGATTCAGCTTCTATGAGAGAAAAGAAACAAAAGATATGATTTCCTATATGAGATTGGTAGTCAATCCGAGAGATGAAATGGCTTTTGTGAGAGTAATAAACGAGCCTAAGAGGGGTATAGGAGCTAAAACCATAGACAAACTCAGAGCATTGGCCTATGTCAACGGGCAGTCGATGCTGGATGTTATTTCTGATGAGGAAGTGGTAGAAGGACTGCCTTCAAAGGCCAGAGAATCGGTAAGGCAGATGGCTGAAGCCATAAACCTATGCAGAAGTGAGGAGGCTAATTTAACCGTTTCCGACATCTATGACAACTTGCTGGTTCGTACCGGATATATGAAATCATTAGAAGAACAGAACACACCGGAAGCTGAAGGCAGGATAGAAAACCTCTTGGATTTTCGGTCTTTTATATATGATTTTGAAAGTGAAAAAAAGGATGCCGGAGAGGAAGCCACCCTGGCAGAATTTCTTGAAAAAGTGGCTACGGACGGAGACGCCGATAAGTACGAATCCGAGTCGGGGAAAGTAACACTGATGACTTTGCACAGCGCTAAAGGATTGGAGTTTCCTGTGGTATTTATGCCGGGGATGGAAGATGGCCTTTTCCCAAGCCATCGCTCCATAGATTCAGAAGAAAAGATGGAAGAAGAGAGAAGACTTTGCTATGTGGGTATGACTAGAGCAAAAGAAAGACTTTTTCTTACTAGCGCCGAATACCGTGTCACATATGGACAGGGAAACTTTACAAGAGAATCTGCGTTTATGAGGGAATTGGACCCGGCGCTTTTGGATGGTTCAGGTGATATGGTATATGTTCCTAAGAGGGGTAGCGGTATAGGACTGGGTATTGATACGGGCCATATGGATGGATTTTCTGAGCCGGTTCATAAACCTTATGACCCTCTTAGATATGCAAAAAAGGTGGTTGAATCAAAAACAAGCAAGGGTGACCAAACGTTTTCGGCGGGAGACGAGGTCGAACATAGCAAATTCGGTACAGGGCTTGTAATTGAAGAAGACGACAAGACAGTAACGGTTATGTTTGACAGTGTCGGCAGGAAGAAGCTGGCCAAAGGTATAGCTCAGCTAAAAAAACTTTAGATTTAATTGCTAAGGAGAATTATTATGAGCGAAGATATTACTAAGAACAATCAGATTTCTGAAAAAAATCTTGACAAGATGCGAGAACTGGTAGATGTGCTTAACGATGCGTCAAAAGCATATTATCAAGAAAGCCGGGAGATAATGACAAACCAACAGTATGACGCTCTCTATGACCAGCTTGAAGCATTGGAAAAAGCAACGGGAGTTGTCATGGCCAACAGTCCGACGATTAACGTTGGATATGAGGTGCTTTCAGATCTGATAAAAGAGGCTCATCCGGAAAGAATGCTTTCCTTAGATAAGACAAAAGACCCTGAACAACTGGTTTCATGGCTGGGGAATCAAAAGGGCATCTTATCTTGGAAGCTGGATGGATTGACCATAGTGCTGACTTACAGAGATGGCAAGCTATACAAAGCGGTAACCAGAGGAAATGGACAGGTAGGAGAAGTAGTTACCAATAACGCAAAAACTTTCATTAATCTGCCTCTTAACATTGATTTTAAGGGTGAATTGGTATTGAGAGGCGAAGCTGTGATTTCCTATGATGATTTTGAAAAGATAAACGAGAGTATTGCAGATGAATCGTCTAAGTATAAAAACCCGAGGAACCTTTGTTCAGGCTCTGTAAGACAACTAAACAATCAGATTACCGCTCAACGCCGAGTCCGGTTCTTTGCATTTAATTTGGTGTCAGCTTCCGGGCAGGAATTTCAACTGAGGAGCCAACAATTTAACTGGCTGAAAGAAAGAGGCTTTCAAGTAGTGGATTATAAGCTGGTAGAGGCAGATACTATTAAAAGTAAGATTGAGGAATTTGAAAAGAGTATAGAAAAAAATCCAATACCTTCAGATGGATTAGTTTTGACTTACGATGATATTAAATATGGAAAATCATTGGGCACTACTTCAAAATTTCCAAGAGATTCGATAGCTTTTAAATGGAAGGACGAGGTGCGGGAAACCGTATTGAGGGAAATTGAATGGAGTGCGTCAAGAACAGGTTTAATAAATCCTATAGCCATTTTTGATCCTGTAGAACTGGAGGGGACTACCGTAAGCAGGGCGTCTGTTCACAATGTCAGCGTGATGAGAGAACTGAAGCTGGGGATCGGAGACAGAATAAATGTATATAAGGCTAATATGATAATACCCCAGATACGTGAAAACCTTACGTGCAGCAATAGCATTCAAATTCCTAAAAATTGCCCTGTTTGCCAAAGTAAAACCAGGATTGACAATGAGAATGGAGTGGAAACGCTGGTATGCCCTAATCCTGAATGCCAGGCCAAGCAAATAAAAAGCTTTACACTGTTTGTTTCCAGAGATGGCATGAATATAGACGGCCTTTCAGAAATGACTTTAGAAAAACTGATAGCAAAAGGTTTAATCAAAGAACCGGCGGATTTGTTCAAAGTAGAGCAGTTCAGGGATGTGATAATCAATATGGAAGGATTTGGCGACAAATCTTTTGAAAATTTGAAAAAGTCGGTAGAGGCAGCACGAAATACCACATGCGAGAGGCTTCTGTACAGCTTGGGGATTCCGGGTATAGGCAAAGCTAATGCCAGGCTTATAGCTAAACATTGCCATAATAAGTGGGATGCCATACAGAACATCACTTTTGATGAACTTTTGACTATAGACGGCATTGGAGACGTAATGGCAGAAAGCTTTTGCCAATATTTTGAAAAAGAAAAGAATAAAAAAAATATTTCAGACCTTTTGGAGCAGGTACACCTTGACGAGAGTGAAGAAATAAGTTACAGTACACTTGGTGGAAAGACATTCGTTATAACAGGAAGCCTTAATGATTTTGAAAACAGAGACGCTTTAAAAAATGAAATTGAAAAAGCAGGTGGAAAAGTATCAGGTTCTGTGAGTGGGAAAACTGATTTTCTTATAAATAATAACACTGCATCTGGTTCTGCAAAAAATAAAAAAGCCAGAGAACTGGGTGTTCCTATTATAGACGAAAATACTATCATAGAATGGCTGAAAAACGGCATTCAGGACTACGGAGGTAAATAATTATGGAAAACAACAGAATTGACATTGACGCTATACCTGGTGAAAGATGGTTCCCTAAGGAAACAACTTTTGAAGAAGACATTAAGGAATATTGGGGCGACTGGGGCGTTTCATCAGAAGTTGAAACTCTAAGGGCTGTACTTATGAGAAGACCCGGAAAGGAAATCGAAAACTTTGATGCCAGAGAAGTTAGATTTTCAGATGAACCTATAGATATAGAGCTCATGAGAAAACAGCACGATGATGTTGTAAAAATTTATAAAGATTTCGGCGTAGATGTTTATTATGTTGAAAATCAAAGAGAAGATAGACCGAATGCCATTTTTTGCAGAGACTTGGTACTGATGACTCCTGAAGGAGCTATTCTCACCAGACCGGGAATGGCAGCAAGAAGAGGAGAGGAGCGTTACATAGGGGAGGCTCTCAGCAAGATAGGAGTTCCGATTGTTAAGACAATTACAGGCGATGGCATGTTTGAAGGAGCTAATGCAATGTGGGTGGACAGACATACTTGTGTTGTATCTACCGGAAGCCGTTGTAATAAAAGCGGATATGAGCAAGTCAAAACAGAGCTTGAGCGAATGGGAGTTGAAGTTTGGCATATGCAGCAGCCTTACAGCAACATACATATAGATGGCCTGATGAATCCTTTGAGCAACGATAAAATTCTTGTGCATGCAGGACAAGTGCCTTATGACATAGTAGATATGCTTAAGAAAAAAGGCTATAAGATCCTTGAGGCGCCATCCAGAACAGAAGTAAGGGAAACCTTCGCCTGCAACTTTGTAGCGCTGGAACCAGGTCATATAGTAATGCCTGAGGGAAGCCCTAGAACACAGGAACTTCTTGAAAAAGAGGGGATAAAAGTTCAAACTGTTAATATCTCTGAAATTATGAAAGGCAAAGGCGCTCTTCACTGCATAACAGCATATTTGAAGAGAGGCTAAATTTTAGATTATATTTGATGGGGAGGAGCGATTGCCGCGCTTGCGCGGCCTCCTTCGTCCAATAACCTCTGTACGATATCTCCAACTAAACCTACAACGATATTTCCAACTAATCCAAAGCTGTATTGACTTTGAAGAGAAAAAACAATATAATAAATGGGTAACTTAAATTGCCTTTGGAAAGCTTCGCCTGGCATGGTTTGGGTCCTGCGCAATAGGACGCCGTGAACCTTGTCAGGTCCGGAAGGAAGCAGCAATAAGCGGAAGTTTTTATGTGCCGCAGACTAGCCTTCTCCAACGCCAGCGCGGAGCTTTTCAAGGGCAATTTTTATAGAGGAGATTTATGTACACGGCGTTATACAGAGCTCAAAGACCTGAGGTCTTTGAGGAGATTTTAGGACAAGAGCATATAGTAAAAATTTTGAAAAACCAGTTGAATACTGATACAGTGAGTCACGCCTATCTTTTCTGCGGAACCAGGGGGACAGGGAAAACCACTACAGCCAGGATTCTTGCCAAAGGTGTCAATTGCCTTTCCGAAGGTGAGAGACCGTGCGGCAAATGTGCTCATTGTCAGGCCATCAAAGATGGAAGTTTCATGGATGTGATAGAGATAGACGCAGCATCAAATAACGGTGTAGAAAATATAAGGGAATTAAGAGAAAGCGTCAAATATCCGCCGGCTATAGGAAGGAAAAAGGTTTATATCATAGACGAGGTTCATATGCTTTCTACAGGAGCGTTTAATGCTCTTCTAAAGACCCTTGAAGAGCCGCCTGAGCATGTGATGTTTATTCTTGCGACTACTGAGCCGCAGAAACTTCCCTCAACAATACTTTCACGCTGTATGAGGCTGGACTTCAGAAGAGTTCCTCAGCCGGTCATAGCTGAAAACATGAAAAATATATGTAATGACCGAGGTATTGAACTGACTGAAGATGCAGCCAGACTTTTGGCAAATTGCGCTGATGGGTCTGTCAGAGACGGACTGAGCATTTTAGACCAGGTGTTGGCAGGCGGAGATAAAAAAGTTGACAGAGATAAAGTTTTAGAATACGTGGGCACCACAGGAGAAGATTTTTTTATAGAACTTACTGAACTGGTGTCTTTGAAGAAGTCTGCCGAAGCCATAGTACTTCTCAACGAGGTGCTTCAAGAGGGAAAAGACGTAAGACAGATAATGAAAGATTGGGTTGAGCATTATAGAGGCCTTCTCATAACCAAGTTTGTTAAAGATGCAGAAGATATGCTCAATATGTCTGCCGAAAATTTGAACAGGCTTAGGGAGCAGAGCAAGCAGATTTCATTGGAAGAAATAGATTATGCGGTAACCAGATTATCTAAGACTATCAACGATGCCAGGTGGTCGACAAACCCAAGAGTGCTGTTGGAGCTGGCTATAGTAGCGATTTCGGCAGGTGGTCAGCGGGATGAAGTATATAGGCCTGTAAAAAGGACCTTAGCCTCTGCAGTTCAGCAGGTTCAAACTGACACAGACATGACTGAAACCAAAGAAGAACTGCCCAAAGATTCAGATGAGTTTATGGTTCCCCAAGGAGAGTATGATAATCTTTGGCATAGAATATTTGAAGAGGGAGAAGGAAGCGCAGGCAGCTTCAACCTCATACGCAGCGGCACAACCCTGCAATCTATTAGCGATGACAGTTTTGTAGTGGAAGCGTGCAGCAGTTTTACAAAACGTTATGTTGAGCAAAAGAAGAGTCAGCTGGAAGCATTAATGGAAGCTCAGACCGGCAGAAAACTGCGTTTAAAATGCATATTAAAAGAAGAAAAGAAAGAAACAGAGCCAACTTCTCTTACAGCTGAAGAGCTGGCAGAAGAGGCAGGAAATCTTTTAGGAATAAAAGTAGATATAGAATAAAACAGGAGGATAGAGATGGGAAAAGGAATGAGAGCCGGCAAAAAACCTAGTGCAGGAGGCGGAAGCATGCAAAAGCAGCTTCAGCAGATGCAGGCTATGCAGCGTAAAATGGAAATGATGCAAGCTGAGATAGAAGAAAAAGAAGTTCAAACCACAGCTGGCGGAGGGGCAGTGACAGCTATTGTGAATGGCAAAAAAGAAATTACGAAGCTGGAAATAAAGCCTGAAGTAGTAGATCCGGATGATGTGGAAATGTTGCAAGACCTTATAATGGTAGCTGTAAATGAAGGGCTTCGTCAAATAGATGAGATTTCCAATGCTGAGATGAGCAAAATAACCGGAGGATTGGGAATACCGGGACTTTAGCGGCTGTATATTAAAGATAGGAGTAGGCGCAGTATGAAGCAATATCCGAAACCTCTTGCCAGATTGATAGGAGAACTGTCAAAACTGCCGGGCATAGGCTATAAATCTGCTCAACGTTTAGCGTTTCACATTCTTTCATATGAAGATAGTGAAGCTCAGGCTCTCGCAGATGCTATTATAGAGGCTAAGCATCAGATGACTCATTGCAGCATATGCGGCAATTTGACTGACAGCGATCCATGTGCAATCTGTTCAGACGAGAGCCGCAGAAAAGATGTTATATGTGTGGTGGAGAGCCCTAAAGATGTGGCAGCGATGGAAAGAATAAAGGAATTTGATGGAAAATATCATGTGCTTAACGGTGTAATTTCACCTATGGAAGGAATAGGACCGGAGGATATCAATCTTAAATCGCTTATAAAGAGACTTCAAAATGAAGATGTTAAAGAACTTATAGTAGCTACTAATCCGAATATTGAAGGAGAAGCTACAGCCATGTATATTGCCAGGCTTATAAAGCCTGCGGGAATAAAAGTGACAAGAATCGCACATGGACTTCCTGTAGGAGGGGATCTTGAATACGCTGATGAGGTGACATTGCTTAAGGCTGTTGAAGGCCGTAGAGAATTATAAATAAAGGATTAAAAAATCTCTCTGAGAAAATCTCAGAGAGATAAATTTTTTTCTTTGGCAAGTTTGAGAAGATATGAGTATTTTGCCTTAGCCGCAAGAAGATTGTAAGAAGCGTAATCTATCGCTTTATCATCTGTCAGTTCATTGAATGTGGATACAGCCTGTTCAAGTTCAGAATGCGCAGAAGTGATACAGTTGTATAAAAATTCACTTTCAGAAGCATTAGATTTTAGAGCATTGGCGCCTTTCACTTTTTCACACGCCAGATTGTAACCTTTCAAAAATTTTTCCCGAATAGAGCTGGTCAATGTAATCACACCTTTCTTGCTTATTTAATTCTATTTTATTCCAAGAAGGCATATTTTATACAAGCAAGGTTGGAGGAATAGAAAATGGGACTTGATATAAGTATTTTTCTCACATACATAGGAGCGATTTTGCTTGTATTCATATTTGGAAGGCTTTTTTTATGGCCATTGAAGATGATATTAAAGCTGATGATAAGCAGCTTGATAGGTGGATTATTGATTTTTGTGTTTAATCTCATAGGGTCAAATTTCGATGTTATAATGCCCCTTAATATTTTTACGGCATTTATAGTTGGTGTGCTGGGATTGCCAGGGGCTGTGCTTCTGCTTATCTTTAACGTTATATAACAGTTAAAGACATAAATTTAATACGGCATTTTGTAAAATCTTCCGCTAACTTGGTCTGTTCGGATTATGTTAATAAAAGCTTTTGGATCTATTTTGTTAATTTCGGATACTAATTTATTTATCTCTTCTCTGCCTACGACAGAATAGAGGATATGCCGTTCGCTTCCTTCATACATTCCTATACCGCGAATCATTGTGGCATCGTGGTGAGTAAGTTCTCTGAGTTTCCCATATATGGCATCCGGTACAGAGGTAATTATCAGCAAGGTATTCTTCTGATAACGTTTAAACAGAAGCTGTATTACTTGGGTGCTGCTATACTGATAAATTATTGAATAAAGCGCTCTGTCAAAACCGAAAAGCAAGCCTGCAGTGACGAGCACTACAATGTTGCCCATAAGTATGTAACTCCATGCATCGACACCTTTTTTCTCGGAAAAAAATATTGAAATAAAATCTGTTCCGCCGCCACTGGCTCCGTTGGTAAGACATACGCTCATGCATGCCCCGTTGATTATGCCTCCGAATATGCTTATCAGTAAGGTATCGTAGGTGATAGTCACAGAAGGAAAAATATCTGTAAGCACACCTGATAGAAAAACCACATAGAATGAATAAAACGTGAATCTTTTACTTATGTACTTGACGCCAATGAAGGCAGGTATCAAATTTAAAGGAAGATATATCACAGAATATGGTATATTTATATCGAAAAATTTTGAGCCTATACCTTGCAAAAGTATAGTGACTCCGCTGAAGCCGCCGGGGAAGAGCCCTCCGGTGTCGACAAAACTTTTCAAGTTAAATGCAATTACAGCTGAAGCCAGAGTCAGACAAAATATCGTTATTATTTCTCTTTTTATTTTGTTTTGCTTTGATGCCATCATTTTGAATCTTTATTTTTCCTCCATTTATCGATAGCCCGTTACTGCTGAGGCGTCGTCATTTTACAAACATCTATCCATTCAAGAGCGTTTGAATATTTAAAAAGCTCATCGCATGTAAGTTCTATAGCGCTGTTGGAACTTCCGCAGGCAGGAAACACTGTATCAAATCTTTTCAAGGATATATCACAGAAAATTTTCACTTTGTCTGCCATTTGAGAATCTATACCGAAAGCGCAGACTCCGCCTATAGAATGTCCTGTAAAAGAAACAACTTCTTCAGGAGAAAGCATTTTTGCTTTTTGAGCAAATTTATCTTTGAATTTCCTGTTATCTATTTTCGCATCGCCTGCGGTTTGTATAAGTATACAACCATCATCGCCATCTTTAAAAGAAAGCGTTTTGCATATTCTTGCTCCTTCTACGCCTACAGCTTGAGCCGCTAACTCTACTGTTGCGCTTGAAACATCAAACTCCATTATTCTGTCTTCTATACCCAAATGTTTAAAATATTCGCGTACTTTTTGAATCGACATTGATAAACCTCACTAAATCTAAAATTTTTCCAAAATTTATTGTACCACAAATGATAGGGATGATGAATACATGAAAATCCTATTTATTGACAAAAATAATTTCTTTTGCTAGAGTTAGAGTATTACTGGTTGAAAGTATGTGATGTAGTAAACAATAAAAGCAAAGTTGATAGGAGGGTTTTAAGTGGAACAGATACAAAATGAAAATACACGGGGACAATTTAAATCCAATATAGGATTTTTAATGTCTGCAATAGGCTCCGCAGTTGGCTTGGGAAATTTATGGGGATTTCCATATAAAATGGGAGCCAACGGTGGATTTGGATTTCTGATTCTATATCTTGTACTGGTAATTTTTGTAG
>UQEW01000011.1 GCA_900540145.1 uncultured Eubacteriales bacterium | reverse complement strand
AATTTTGTCAGCAAATTTACATAAAATGGTATTTTTGAAGCGTAGGAACCGCCAAAAATGTAAAAAATCATAAAAATTAGACAAAAAGTCTGCAAAAATGCCAATTTGCAGACTTTTTTTCAAAGTTTTAAAGAAAAAGTCAGTAAGCGCCTCAATTTCGACCAATTTCGACTGGCATTAGCCTGCTTTTGTGTAAATTTTAGAAAAAATTTGATTTTTTGTCAGCAGACATTCGATCTCCTCAATTGCCGAATTAGCAGGCCCTCTGTCCCATCAATTGCCGAATCAGCAGGCTGTCCGCGCGCGCCATCCATTGCCGGTCCGGGAATTGCCTAAAAAATCATCCTCCATTTTCAAAATCCTATCGCGCTCGTCCCGGTTTTAGAATATAATAGATACTGGAACATTTAAAATTATTGTGGCAGTTACTTTATTTAATCGAGCATACAGGTGGTAATATATGAGCAAAATTTTCTTATGTCATGCATCGGAGGACAAAAAATTCGTAGAAAAATTGGCTAAAGATCTGATGAGATTCGGCCTTGAAGTTTGGTTTGACAAATTTGAAATGAAGGTAGGAGAATCCCTTTTGGAGAAGATAAACGAAGGGATAACAGATAGCGGATATTTTGCCGTGGTGCTTTCCTCTCATTCTGTAGACAAACCGTGGGTAAAACATGAGATTCAATCAGCTTTTGCAAAGAAATTCAAAGACGAAAATTTTAAGATATTGCCGGTGCTTTATGAAGAGTGTGATGTGCCTCTTTATCTTGCAGGACTTTTGTATGCGGATTTTTCTAATAATTATGATAAAGAATTTCAAGATATTCTCAACATTTTCGGAATGAAAGATACTGACATATGTACTGAAGAAAACTGGAGACAGGTGCATAAAGTCAATAGAAAAAATAAAGATTGGAAAAGATATAAAGATGCGGAGTATAGAGATTTTGTGACTGCCATGTTTTATTTTTGTTATGTCAATAGATGGGGCCTATGTGTCGGAGGTCATAGTAACCCTTATGCCGTTAATTTTTCAGCGGATTATCGCGATAAAGATGGCAGATTACATTGTGAGTATATAAATATAAGGCTTTGCGGTGACGATGTGTACAGAATTGCTACCCAAAAGGCATATAATCCTAACCATCTTAAGGCAAGCGACTATTCCGAATATTTAGGAGACACACCTCAGCAAGCAAGAGAAAACCTTATGGAAATTATGCTCAGGCTCAATGAACAGTATGGAAAGCCTCATCAGACAGAGATGATGTACAAGCTTAGGAGATTTATGACTGAAGAAGAAAAGGACGAGCTACTAAATTCCATTATGAATTATAATTATATATTTGATGGCGATTTCCACAATACTATAAGGCGTCTTCAGGAAGAGGACAATGATGGGGAAATTATCAGAAGAATTTATTTATAGATATGAAAAAAAGCGGCTTAGAAGGCCTGGATGAGGAAAGAAAATGACATGTGAAATTAAAATAAGGAATGAAAGACAAGAAGATTACAAAGCTGTAGAGGAGATGACCAGAAAAGCCTTTTATAATTTATATGTACCGGGTTGTGTGGAGCACTACTTGGTGCATATAATGCGTAGCCATGAAGACTTTGTACATGACCTTGACTTTGTGGCAGAAATAGGGGGCAAAGTAGTAGGAAACATAATGTATACCAAGGCTATGCTTGTAGATGAAAAGGGCAATGAAAAGCAGATTCTCACTTTCGGTCCGCTGACAGTAGATGTTGATCATCAGAGGAAAGGGATCGGTAAGAAATTGATGGCTCATTCATTTCATAAAGCAGCAGAGCTGGGATATGACACGATAGTAATATTTGGCAACCCTGCCAATTATGTCACCAGCGGTTTCAAAAGCTGCAAGAAATATAATGTTTGCCTTGGGGACGGCAGTTATCCATCGGCAATGCTGGTCAAAGAGCTTAATCCAAATGCGTTAGACGGGAGAAAATGGTTTTACAGCCAGAGCCCGGTATTCGATATAGATGAAAGGGATGCGCAGGAATATGACGACAGCCTGGAAAAGATGGAAAAGAAATATCAGCCCAGCCAGGAAGAGTTTTATATCCACAGTCATTCAACCTTAGTTTAAGTGGAAAGGAATATGATGAAAACTATAGCTATAATAGATGATGACACGCATATAGGAGATATGCTTGCAGAAGTTTTGCAAAGAGAAGGGTATGACGTGCTCAGGGCTTACTCAGGCACAGAAGCCCTTTATTTGCTTGCGGATAATAAACCTGATTTGGTACTGCTGGATTTGATGATGCCGGGCCTCACGGGAGAAGAAGTTCTTCCTAAAATAAAGGGAACACCTGTAATAGTGATGAGCGCCAAAGTGGGAATAGACGATAAAGTCAACATGCTTTTAGGCGGCGCTGTCGACTACGTTACGAAACCTTTTGATACAGAGGAACTGTTGGCTAGAATCGCTGTGCATTTGAGAAGAGCAGGTCAGAATGCGGAAGAAGGGGATCCGGACAGAGAAAAAAGTTTATTGCGATTAGGCGATTTGACGCTGGATATGGTTGCGCATCAAGTATATGTAGGAGATAGTCAGGTTAAGTTGACTAAAACTGAGTACGCGATACTTAAGCTTTTGATGAAAAATCCTAAACAGGTCATAGCCAAATCGGTAATACTGGACAGAATAAGCGAAGACACCCCTGACTGTACAGAGAGCTCTCTTAAAATCCACGTAAGCAACTTGCGAAAAAAGCTTAGGGAAGCTCAAGGCGCAGATAAGGACTATATAGAGGCTGTATGGGGTATTGGATTTAAAATGTCGGAAGACTTTTAACATGTCGGAAGGACTTTTACTTGCCGATATAATCTTTATAATCTCTATAATCTTTACCGTTTCTTTACTCTTTTCTTTACCGCAGTCTTTACCATTGCCGTTTAGACTAAAGGTACAAAAGAAAAGGAGGTATTTTTATGGAATATATTTTTACCGCTCACGGCTTAAGCAAAAGTTACAGACACTTTAAAGCCCTGAACGGACTTTCCATGAACGTTCCGAAAGGAGCGATTTACGGTCTTGTGGGGAAAAACGGAGCAGGCAAGACCACTTTGATAAGATTGATAACCGGGCTGCAGGAGCCTACCCAGGGAAGATATTGTCTTTATGGTGCTCAAAACGACGAAAAAGAAATAACTAAGGCTCGGCGTAGAATCGGCGCAGTTGTAGAAACCCCCTCCATATACGGAGAATTGACAGCCGTAGAAAACATAAAAGAACAGTATCGCGTTTTGGGGCTGCCATCTTTTGCGGGCATAGATGACATTTTGAAGCTGGTAGGTCTTGAAAACACAGGGAAGAAAAAAGCCAAGAATTTTTCGCTGGGCATGAAACAGAGGCTGGGCATTGCTATTGCCCTTTGCGGTGACCCGGACCTGCTTATTCTGGATGAGCCTATTAACGGTCTCGACCCTCAAGGTATAGTAGAGATGAGAGAGTTGATTTTAAAGCTCAATCAAGACGGACAGATAACAGTCATAATTTCAAGCCATATCCTGGATGAATTATCCAGATTGGCTACCCATTATGGTTTTATAGATGGCGGCAGAATGGTAAGAGAAATAAGCGCAGAAGATTTAGATGCAGCATGCCGCAAGTGCATACGTGTAGAGGTCAGCGACATGAACGCCCTTTCACTGACGTTGGATGAAATGAAGCTGGAGTACAACGTAGTTTCTGAAACTAAAGCAGATATTTTTGCTCAAATAACCGTAACGGAGCTGGTGTTAGCTTTGGCGAAGAAAAACTGCCAGGTGATTTCCATCCAGGAAAAAGATGAAAGTCTTGAAAGCTATTTTATGAGTTTAGTGGGAGGTGCGGATCATGAGTAAACTTCTTTCTGCTAATTTTATGCGTGTAAAAAAGAATAAACCGTTTTGGGGATGTATAATATTTATGTTGTTTTTAGGCGTTTCGCTGCCTATATCTCAATACATGCAAGTGGAGGAGCTAAACCAAACGAGACAGGAGGTATATGAAACCGTTTTAGACCAGCAATTCTTTACTTTTGTAATGTTTATAGGGCTTGTGGCTTCCGTGTTCTGCGGACTGTTCCTTGGAACCGAGTACAGCGACGGGACCATAAGAAACAAAGTAGTAGTGGGTCATACACGCAACGGCATATATTTAGCCAATCTCATAACATGTATGATCGCTGGCCTTGTCATGTGCCTAACTTTTATTATTTCATATCTGGCGGTGGGGTACCCACTTCTGGGAGGCTTTCACCTCGAGATAAAGCAGATCCTGTTGCTGACGTTGGCCAGCTTTATGGTGGCGGTGGTCTTTTCGTCAATATATACTCTCATAGCCATGAACAATCAAAACAAAGCTGCCATAGCCGTGGCGTGTGTACTGTTTGCCTTTATATCAATGTTTGGCGGACAGCTTATTGAAAGCAGACTCAATGAACCTGAAATGTGGGAAGCGTATTCATATACCACAGATACAGGCCAAGTGGTAGAACAGCCGGCTGAGAGAAATCCACGATATCTGGAAGGCGCAGCAAGAGATTTTTATGAATTCCTGCATGACTTGCTGCCCGGAGACCAACAGCAGCAGATAGGTACAATGACAACTGAAAATCCATGGGTGCTCATAGGATATTCTACAGGACTTACCGTATTGACCACAGGGGTGGGAATGTTCTTGTTTAGGAAAAAGAATTTAAGATAGCGCTTAAATATTAAGTTTAAATGCAAAGCTTAAATATAAAGCGCGGAAGGAGAAGCTATGTCAATTGGGTTGTGGGTCTTGGTCGGCTTGCTTATATGTATAATACTACTATTGTGGTTTAGACTTTTTTCAATTAAAAAGACAGCGAAAGAAATAGAAAGGGAATTTGCCCAAAGGCTCATGACCGAAACCAATACATTGATAGACATTCCGTACCGAGATGAAACTATGAGAAGTTTGGCAGACGGAATCAATCAGCAGCTTCGCAAGCTTAGAGATGAACGCCATAAATTTCAGCAAGGGGACTCGGAACTTAAAAACGCAGTAACCAACATTTCCCATGACTTGAGGACGCCCCTTACTGCCATATGCGGGTACTTGGACTTGCTGAAGGAAGAGGAAAAATCGGAGGCAGCGGCAAGATATCTGGAGCAGATAGAAGACAGAACAGAAGCCTTGAAACAGCTCACGGAAGAATTGTTCAAATATTCCGTAATAGCCTCTACCGATGAAATAGCGCCCGCCAGCATAGACTTACGGCAGGCCTTAGAAGAAAGCTTGCTTTCATTTTATGGAGTCATAAAGCAAAAAGGTCTTGATACTGAAATCTCCATAACGGAGAAAAAAGTCGAAAGATTCCTCGACCCGCAAGGGGTCAGCAGGGTATTCAGCAATATCATCAACAATGCGATAAAGTACAGCGACGGAGATTTTCAGGTATGGATGGGAGACGACGGAACCATTACTTTTGCCAACACGGCAGCAGATTTGGATTCTGTCTCAGTCGCTAAACTTTTTGACAGGTTTTATACGGTGGAGACAGGCAGAAACTCCACGGGACTTGGGCTTTCCATAGCAAAACTTTTGACAGAGCGGATGGGAGGACGCATATACGCCGAATACAAAGAAAATATGCTTATGATAACTGTCAGCTTTCCTCAAAGCAGCAACTGAAATTGCTGCAAACGACCATTGAGGAAAGCTTTTAATTATGGTATCTTATATTATATATAAAAACAGGACGGTAATATCAATATGCTTAAATACGTTATCATAGGCGCCGGCGGCACG
This sequence comes from uncultured Eubacteriales bacterium, assembly GCA_900540145.1. Classification (GTDB taxonomy): domain Bacteria; phylum Bacillota; class Clostridia; order Peptostreptococcales; family Anaerovoracaceae; genus Fimisoma. Next base: position 34,721 of record UQEW01000011.1, on the reverse strand, counting down.
GGTGGAATAATAGGCGCATATATGACAAAAGCCGGTAAGAATGTGACTATCATAGCAAGAGGGAATCATCTTTCTGCTATGAGAAAAGACGGTCTTACCATAGAGAAACTCTGGAATAATGAAAAAGAAAATATAAAAGTTAACGTTTGCGATACGGAAAGCTATAACGGCAAAGCAGACGTGGTGTTCGTATGCGTCAAGAGCTATTCAGTGGATGAAATCATACCGTTTATTGAAAAAATCTCGCATAAAGATACAGTGGTTATACCTGTATTGAATGTATACGGTACCGGTGCTGTCATGCAAAAAAGTCTGCCGGATGTTTTGGTTACGGATGGGTGCATATATGTTTCAGCCAACATCAAAACGCCGGGTGTGATACTTCAGCACGGCAAGATATGCAGGATACTTTTCGGCACCAGGGATCATTTGAATGAAAACCGTCTGCTCGAAACGATAGCTGAGGATCTTCGGGACAGCGGCATCGACGGTATACTATCTGACAATATTCAAAAAGATGCTCTTCAGAAATTTTCTTATGTGTCGCCTATGGGCGCTGCCGGCATGTATTTTGACGCTACGGCGGGAGATTTTCAGCACGAAGGGCCTGAAAGAGAGATGTTCAAAGGGCTGGTAAAAGAAGTAGAAAATTTGGCTGAGGCTATGGGAATAATTTATGAAGAGGATTTAGCTGAAGTCAACCTTAAAATACTGGAAGGGCTTGCGCCGGAAGCCACAACCTCTATGCAGAGGGATATCTATCAGGGAAAAGCTTCAGAGGCTGACGGACTGATATTTCAAATGGTGCGTATGGGTAAAGAGTACGGCGTCAAAACGCCCAATTATGAGAAGGCAGCAGAAAAGATAGCGGCCATTTTGAATCAGCAATAATAAATAAAAAGGATGGTGAAAATATGCCAATTAAGATAGACAATGAGCTTCCTGCTCGAAAGACATTAGAAAGTGAAAACATATTTGTCATGGATGAAACCAGGGCAACAACTCAGGATATTCGCCCTCTTCGTATTTTAATATTGAATCTTATGCCAACTAAGATAACTACAGAAACTCAGCTGGCAAGACTTTTGGGAAATACTCCGCTTCAAATAGAAGTAGAGCTTTTAGCTGTTGGCAGAATACCTAAACATACTGCCAGGGAGCACATGATAGCGTTTTACAAAAGCTTTGACGATGTGAAGGACGACTATTTTGACGGCATGGTAATAACAGGGGCGCCGGTGGAGACAATGCCTTTCGAAGAAGTCGAGTACTGGCCTGAACTATGCAAAATAATGGAATGGAGCACATCTCATGTATATAGCACATTTCATATATGTTGGGGAGCACAGGCTGCCTTGTATTATCATTATGGAATACCTAAAGAACAGTTATCGGAAAAGCTTTTTGGTGTATTTCATCATCAGGTTACGCACAAAGGCTCAATTTTGTTCAGAGGTTTTGACGATGTTTTTATGGTGCCTCATTCCAGACATACAACGGTAAAACGCGAGGACATATTAAAAGTACATAGCTTAAAGATATTGGCTGAGAGCAAAGAGGCCGGGGTTTATGCGATCTCTACTGATGAAGGCCGCAGAATATTTATAACCGGTCACTCGGAGTACGATACTGACACTTTAGCGCAGGAATATTGGCGTGACAAGAATGCCGGACTTCCTATTAAAGTCCCTGAAAATTATTTTCCGGACGATGATGATTCTAAGGAGCCAACGTGCACTTGGCGTTCCAGCGCCAATTTGTTGTACTCTAATTGGCTCAATTATTTCGTATACCAATCTACGCCGTATGATATAAATACTGTGCCTAAGATTGAAGATTAAACATTAAACATGTGAGAGTATAGTTGTGAATGTAAAAGGAGGAAAGAAAATGTATGTGATTTGCTTGGATTTGGAAGGTGTTTTAGTGCCTGAGATTTGGATTGCTTTCGCGGAAGAAAGCGGAATCCCTGAATTGAAAAAAACTACGAGAGACGAGCCGGATTATGATAAGCTTATGAACTACCGGCTGGACGTTTTGAGAGAACACGGACTTGGCCTTAAGGAAATTCAAGAAACTATAGCGAAGATAGATCCTTTGCCTGGAGCAAAGGAATTTCTTGATAAGTTAAGAGAAGATAACCAAGTTATTATCATAAGCGATACATTTACCCAGTTTGCAAAACCCTTGATGAAAAAATTAGGATGGCCGACTATTTTCTGCAATGAATTGGTGGTGGCCGAAAACGGAGAGATAACGGACTTTAGAATGAGGATTGAAAATTCCAAGTATAGCACCGTTAAGGCTCTTCATGCGATGGGATTTGAGACTATAGCCAGCGGAGACAGCTTTAATGATATCGCTATGATACGAGCAAGCAAAGCAGGTTTTTTATTTAGAACAACACAGGCCATCAAAGATGACAATCCTGATATACCGACATGTGAGACTTATGATGAACTGTTTGACGCCATAAACAACGCGATAAGATTATAGCAGAATAGAAGCTGCGAAGCTGCCTTTATATTTTTTTGATAACTCGTGCAGGCACTCCTGCTACAATTGTATTGGCAGGAACATCCTTGGAAACAACGGCGCCGGCAGCGATGATGGCGCCTTCTCCCACGGTGACTCCTGGAAGTATTGTGGCGTTTGAACCTATCCACACATTGTCCTCTATATGTATGGGAGCAGGATGCATGTCTGCTCGGCGCTCAGGAGCCATATCGTGGTTCAGTGTAGCCATGACTACGTTATGTCCTACAAGTACGTTATCGCCGATTGTGATACCTCCCTGGTCTTGAAAGCGGCACCCGCTGTTGAAGAAGACATTTTTTCCTATAGATATATTTTTTCCACAGTCAGTATAAAAGGGAGGAAAGAGGTTAAAACTTTCATCCACCTTTTTTCCGATGAGCTCAGAAAAAATTTCTCTCAGCTCATCCGGGGAATGGTAGCTGTTGTTGAGCTTTGCGGTAAGGCGCAAGGCCTCTTGAGAAAGCACATGCATGCACTGATGCGCTTCAGAACCACCTGTAACGGTTTTTCCACTATTTAAGTGGACTAAAAATTCTTTTATATTCATTATTATGCATTTCTCCTACTTATGATTTTTTACTATGTTTCATTATACAGTTATTGAATAAAATAGCAAATATCTATATTAAATATCATGATATAGGAAATAAGCATAGCATTTCTATAAAAGTTTCTTCTTCTTGAAATAAATGATTTCTCCTATAACTATGGCTGCCGCGGCGCAAACGGCGCATAAATATCCGTATTTCCAGTGCACTTCCGGCATGCTTGAAAAGTTCATGCCATACCATCCGGTCAAAAGTGTGAGCGGAAGGAATATGGTAGTAACTACTGTTAAAATAGTCATTACGCTATTTTGCTTGGTTGATTGTTCAGATTGATAGAGCTCTGTAAGCTGTAAAGCATATTCATGAAGTAGCCCCACATAACTTTGCAGACGGCTGAATCTGGAGGCAAGGTTCTGCCAGGCGTTTTTATCTGTTATCAAACTCCTGCACATTTCAGATTGCACAGATTGAGCAATGTCCTCCATTTGAACATAAAAGGCGTTTAATTCTGATAGTTTTCTGCGAAATTTAGTCAGCTCGTGCAAAAAATGTTGGTCATTACCGGATAAGAGATTTTCCTCCATTTCATCCATAGCCATGTCTATATGAGAAAGATAAAGCACATCGTCTTCTATGGACTTTTCCAACAAAAGTAAAAGGAGCTTTTCGGAGGAGGCGACCTGTTCAATGTAATTATTGTATTTTTCCATGTAAGACTTTAGTCCTTTGCTGTCGCTTATTAAAGTTAGGGAGTTTTGCGACATATGAAATCCGAAGCATACCAGAGGTTCCCTGCTGCTTTCTTTTTTTGGTATCCTCAATATGCCTTCCAATGAATCGCTATAAGCTTCCAGCTTACAGTATCTTATGGATTTAAGGCTGCGCAGCATTTCTTTATGATTACCATATTGCTGTATGTTATCTTTAAAGTGTTCGACAGTAATGATATTAAACATGGAAATGTCTCCTTTCTTTTTCAACATTCATATTATAACATCAAATTTATGACAAAACACAAGGAAAATGTGATATACTCACTTGTATGAATGGGAATTTGGAGGTGTTATGATGAAAGTAACATTAAACAAGGACGAAGAAATTGTTAAAGCAATAAAGGAGGGCCTTGAACACACAGGGGGATATTGTCCTTGCAGAAGGGAACATACAGAAGAAAATAAATGTATGTGCAAGGAGTTCAGAGAACAGATTAAAGATCCTGATTTTGAAGGTTACTGCCATTGTATGTTATATTATAAATCTAAGTAAAGATACTGAGGGGAACAACTTAATGGGAAAAGAGAATAAAAGAATTTTAGGATTTATTGCTTTCGGGGTGATTTTATACGCGGCGCTTATGAACATCGGCGATGTGGCAAATGGCTTGCAAACCTTGACAGCATTGCTGCTTCCGGTGTTTGTGGGCTTAATCCTCGCTTTTGTAATAAATGTACCGATGAAAGCCTTTGAAAAGCTGTATACTAAAATCTTCGGAAAAAGACTAAAAAAGACGCCTAACGGCAAGATTAAGGGATTGCATGGTATCAGCTTGCTATCTACATTCATCTGCATAATACTCATATTAATATTGATGTCTACTATGTTGATTCCGGAGTTGGTCAGCTCAGTAACAAGTGTATATGCGGCGGCAGAAGTTAAAATCCCTCAGTGGATAGACTATCTCCGCAATCAAGAATGGAATTTGGATTCCTTTACCAATTGGCTGGCTGATTTTGATCTCAAATCTCTGATAGAAGGCGCAATAGGCGGCGTAGGCACGGTGATGGATTCCATAGTTGGTATAACCACATCAACGGTTTCAGGTGTTATAACAGCAGGCTTTGGATTGATAATAGCAATATATGTATTATTAAGTAAGGATGACCTCTCACGCCAAAGCAAAAAAGTGCTTTATGGATATTGTAAAAAAAGCGTTGCCGATAGGATATATTCAATCGCTAAGATGGTGAATGATACTTATACCAAATTCTTTTCGGGTCAGTGCGTAGAAGCGGTAATCCTTGGCTTCCTGATATTTATATCTTTGAGCATATTTAAGATGCCGTATGCAGGTCTTATAGGCGTGATGACAGCTATCTTGTCATTTATACCATATATAGGTGCATTTTTATCATGTGCTATAGGTGCGCTTTTAGTTCTGCTGCTTTCGCCATCGAAAGTAATATTATTTATAATAGTATTCCAGGTAGCTCAGTTTATTGAAAATCAATTTATATATCCACATGTAGTGGGCAATTCCGTAGGACTTTCTGCTTTATGGACTTTGGTAGCCGTATTGGTAGGAGGAAATTTCTTTGGAATCTTGGGCATGATATTCTTTATACCGTTAACTGCCGTTATATATAATCTCGTCAGCGGAAATGTCAACAGAAGGCTGAAAGAAAAGCAAATTTCTATCGAAGATTAAAAAAGAAAAAATATTTCGGGGAGGAAAGACAGATGGATGATATTAAACGCAGCTGCGTAGACTGTGCAGTGGGCTTATGTGATGAAGGAAAGGGAAATTTCCCGGAATTTTGCCGAACTACTCATATGGACCCTGAGATGAAAGCTCAGGCTTTAAAAGAATACGAAGATGATGAGAACAAAAAAATTGCCATAGCCTCTGCCAATGTTGAAGCTGAAGGATATGGCGTATATCCTAGAGCTCAGGAAATCGTTGAATTCGCCAAGAAGATGGGTTATAAGAAGATAGGGATTGCCACATGCGTAGGTCTTCTGAAAGAAGCCAGGGCATTTGCCAAATTGTTGAGACATAATGGGTTTGAGGTTACCGGCGTAGCTTGCAAAGCCGGCTCTACCCCAAAGAAAGAAATAGGCATATCAGACCAGGCATGCGGAGTAGGAGATTACATATGCAATCCAATTCTTCAAGCAAAGATTTTAAATGAAGAAAAGACAGATTTAAAAGTAGTCATAGGGCTTTGTGTGGGCCATGACAGCTTGTTTTACAAATATGCCGAAGGAACTGTTACTACTCTTATTACAAAAGACAGAGTTACAGGCCATAACCCTGCGGTGGTGCTTTATCAGCTGGATTCATATTACAGCAAGCTGATGAAATAAAACTTGAGTAAACTGCTATAAGCGGATGAAGCGGGGGATGAAGCGGGTGAAAGAAAAGTTCACTTGCAGCGAGCCGAAAAGCCATGTATAATAAATTGTAAATCGTAAATCGTACAGAGAACAACATAAATGTATAAAACGATATGATGGATTTCGAGGAGGATATTGTTACATGAGAAAAGGAAGAGGACCTTTCGGGCTTCCTGATTTTGCAAGAGGAAAAAATGCTATAGGATTTATCGTATTCGGAGCGTTATGGACCATAATGGCGATAATAAGCAAGCAGCATTGGCTTATAGTTCTTATAGGAGTTTTCATAATGTGCAGAGGCATAATGCGAACTGTAGGCAATATAATGGCGAAAAAGAAAGGTGAAGAAGAAAGCCTTTTCGTTTACAAGAAGTTCAAGGAAAGCGTTGACGAATATAAAAGTGGAAGAAGTCAATAAGATTTAATGAATTAATAAGCGGGGAAATCAGTAAATTTAAAGAATTACAAGCGAGAGAAATCAGTAAATTTTAACGAATTACAAGAGCTGCTATAAAATAAAAATTATAGTAGCCCTTTTTAAATTTAAACACGTGCTTATATTTCAATATCATATTTTGTTTGTCATGAGAATCATGTTCGCAAACGCTTTTACTGCCATCACATCTATACTGCCATCATGTGTATCCATGGTTATTATGAGGTTTTTGGGGACAGTTATGCCATTGCTAAGATAGAGAAGCAGTTTATTTATTGCGTTTTGCCTGTAATCGTCTTGAGATATCATACCCATGTGCTCCCAGTAAATCTTTTCACCATTACGCGCGGATATGGTAAAATCAGGATGTATTTCTATGGGAGAACCATTTTCATATAAGGTAAGTGGAAGCTCGTAGCTAAAAGGTATACCTTCGGCAAAAAGAATTTCGGCAATCAGCGCTTCTGATTTTGAACGTACACACATACCACGAGAGGTTCTATGAGATGGCTTGTGCTGCTCGTATTGAAATGGAGAACTTTCGCGGCATGGGGACGGGCAGTCGGGCAGATAATCTACAGCCTTGTCGTCACATTGTCTGAATCCATTGTCGCTGATGCCATCAAGTCGATATACTTTGGGAAGACTGTCGTTTATGGCGACATAATCATAAGGTCTATAAGATGCCAGCATTTTTTTCTGAGCCTTAATATTTTTCTTCAATGTATCAATGGCAGACATCATAAAATGGCGAGCTTTAATGCCGTCTATAAGAGAAGAATCTTTTTCGGAAATATATTGTCTCTTACCTGCCTGAGACAGATAGTAAACGGCCTTTCGAGCTTTGGTTTGGCAGACCATATTATAGTTAGGCAGATTCAGAATTTCATCTTGATATTTTGCCAGCAGATTTTCTTGAATCTGAATATCCAATTTTGTTAATTCTACGTAATCCATATACTTATAATAACATATATGTAAAAATATGTAAATAGCAAAAGCTGATTTTCTATATTTTTTTAAGCACGTTTTATCATGCAGCTATTGAAATTTGACTTTGAATTTGAATTAGAGCGGAAGCTTTCGCTGCCAGCATACTTTTTTTGAAAAACCGTGATACAAAGTATCAAAAAAATCAAAAAAAGTATGCTGGCGTCATACTTTTTTGAAAAAATGTGATACAAAGTATACGGTTTTGCCGCTAAAAGTATCAAAATTAGAAAAAGGGGCCACAACGCCTCAAAGCGCACCGTCATCCGCGCTCACCTTGCTTCCTCCGAGCCTGCCTTGCTTCCTCCGAGCCTGCCTTGCTTCCTCCGAGCCTGCCTTGCTTCATCCTCGCCTACCTTGATTCATTCGCGCGCTTACATTGCACTGTTCTTCACAGCTTTATCTGCACCCTGGGGCTAGTCTTCGATCAGGACTTCTGAGGCTTCTGAGGTTTCTGAGGCTTTTGAAGCTTTTGGGGCTTTTGTAAGCAGGAAAATAGTGGTGAGGATGCACAAGAATCCCAGCAAGTCCATATATTGAAAAGGGACGCCGAGCCATGCTATCATGAAGACTGCCGATGACACAGGCTCTACGCTGGCAAGCATGCTGGCTTTTACAGGACCTATCATGGTAAGGCCTTTAAGGTACATGCTGAATGTGAGTACAGTACCTATTATGACGATACCGATGAATGCCAAAATAAACTTGTAATCTCCGCTTAACTGGGCATTCCATGCACCTGATAAGATAAAAAGTACAATACCTCCGATGAACATTCCATATCCTGTTATAGCTACGCTCCCATACCTTTGAGTTATTTTCCCAGGAAGGAGAGTATAGAGAGCAAGAGATATTGCCGAAAGCAGTCCCCAGATTAGTCCCTTGCTGTTGATTATCATATTGGAAGGATCGCCGTGGGTAGCAATTAAAAAAGTACCCGTTATGACAAGAATGATAGCAAAAAATTCCTTGACTGTGGGCAGGCGCTTTTGAGAAGCACAGCCTATGATCATCACAAGTACCGGGCCGGTATATGTGAGAATGGTTGCAGTACCTGAATTGGTATAAGCGATAGCCTGCATATATGTGAGCTGAGCCATCATAACTCCGAGGACAGCATATATTATAAGCTTCAGGGAATCAGACTTTGATTGCCAGACCCCTACCATGCTTTTTTTGTCGGTTATAAAACCGACGCACGAAAGAATTACGCCCGCGCAGAGCATGCGAATAGCAGTGAGATGCGCGGGCTCTATAGTGAATCGCTCAAATATGTATTGACCGCACGCGCCGGAAAATCCCCACATTATTCCGGCTGCTACGGTGATAACCGCGCCTATATTTTTCCTTTTATTTTCAACTGTTCCCATTTATTCTCATTTATTTTCCTTTGGATATTATTGATGTAAATTTATCATCTATGTCTCGCAACCTTTTTCTAATATCAATTTTCTGAGGACAATGGGTCTCGCAGTTTCCGCAGTCTATACAGTCTTTGGCGTTGGCACCCAGTTTACCGTATAGGTCGTCCAGAGAATCCCACAGAAATACGAAATTTCTTGCAGCCATGTCGTTGTATAATTTGAATATTTTGGATATTTTTATTTCAGATGGGCATTCATAGCAGTAATCGCAGCCGGTGCATGGAATCATTATGTCGCTACGCAATTTGGATGCAGCTTCCGGAATGGCTTTAAGCTCAACATCAGTAAGCATTGGTCCACTGAAGGTATTGATATTTTCCTTCATCTGCTCCAAGTTGGACATACCTGAAAGGGTACATAAGACACCGTTCAGCTGGCTGACAAATCTCAGGCCATAAGAAGCTTTTGAACAAGGAGCCTGTCCCGAGGCTTTAGTAGCATTGGAAAGAATGCTGTAGGCCTCTTCGCTTGGCAGTTCAGCCAGCATTCCTCCTCTCAGAGGTTCCATTACTATTACAGGTTTTTCATATTTACGTGCAATATGATAGAGCTCTTTAGCGTTTATGTAATCCCAATCCATATAATTGAGTTGAATTTGTACAAATTCTAATATGTGACCGTACTTTGAGAATACTTCTTCCAGAAGAGCGGGCTGGCAATGCACGGACAACCCAATATGCCTTGCTTTGCCTTGAGTCTTTACTTTTTCCATGAAGTGAACTAAGTCCAGCTTTTCTATATTTGGCCAGCCTTCTTCATCAACGTTATGAAGGAGATAAAAGTCAAAATAGTCTGTTTTGCATTTTTGGAGCTGTTCCTTCATTATAGTTTCAGCATCTTCACTGGTCTTGCAAAGCCATGTAGGCAGTTTGTCTGCTAAAAAGAAAGATTCCCTTGGATATACAGATAAGGCTTCACCACAGAAATTTTCCGATTCTCCTTCATGGTAGCGATAGGCCGTATCGAAGTAATTGACACCTCCGTCAAAAGCGGCAGATACCATTTCTTTGGCCGCGTCGTAATCTATTTTACCGTCTGAACCTTTAGGCAGCCGCATGGTGCCGAAGCCAAGAGCAGAAATTTTCAAATCTTTAAAATTATTATATCTCATTTTGCCACTCTCCTTAACAAAAAATGATAACACATGTAAAATGCTTAGTAAATATTTTCTTTATGTGCATGTTTTGATGCTGCTATTTAGTAGCGCCGCATACGGAACAATACGTAACGGTGCGTTTAACAGTAACCATTTCCGTCTTTTCGTAAGGCTCGCATGGGACCCAATCAAACAGATTCGATATTATGGAATGATCATTTGTGTATGTCGGATTACCGTTGCTGTCATATCCTTTAAAAAGTGGGTTGTCCTCCGGCTTTGCGTAAGGATGTTTTAGAGGATAAAGTTGACCGTTTTCGCTTCTTGTCCACTCGTTAAAGCGGCCACTGTCTTTGCTTTCTTCCCACGTACCGGTGTTGTACCAGTAGAAGCGATAGAGCGTGTAATATTCTTTCTCTTCCGTGACGATTATTGTTTGAGGCTCCTGAACAGTTTCAGTACGCTTTGCCCATACATGCTTGTGATTTGACTGGGTATTTGATGAACTGCCAGATGCATCTGATGTATTCGAAGAACCATTGGATGCACCTGATGAATCTTTATCTTTTGAATTGTTACCTTGCGAAATTTTGTCTTTAGATGGGATTTTGCTGTCGCTTGTTATGACTTCATTGCCTTTTGCAGCTTCTTCTTCAGCAGCCTCTTCATTTATAATGGTGACAGTAACAGGCACTTTGAGTGAAATTGTGTCGCCAGCCATATCAAATGGAACATTTGCGTTTTCAGCTTTTAAAAATTCACGAAGCTTTTCTCCATTCAAAGTGAAGGCATATGTGGCTTTATATTCACCCTCTTTATCGTAATCAACATTACTGTCGTCAACGGTTAAACTGCTTACATAATTTTTATCGAAGTTTATAAGATCCGAAAGACTGATATCGGTTCCTTGTTCTATTTTAATGTTATGTATACCTGTAATAATATCGTTTTCTTCAAGAAACGTTATATCTTCTACGCTGAACTCCTGTATTTCAACATTATCGTCAGACACAGAGGCCGCAGGCTCTGATTTATCTCTGGTATCGGAAAAAGTAAAATAGATAAACGCAGCGATAAGTATGACAAGTAGTATTGTTAATATTTTTATCGGAAGCGATACATTCCTTTTTTTTTGGTTTAAAATAATCCTTTAAATTTGCCATTTTAAAATACAAACTCCTTCTTTTTTATAAATATAACGAGAATATTTTATTACTGTTTATTTTTAATTTCAATATGGTTTTATAATAAAAATGTGTAGGAATGTGGTTTAGATTATTGACATATGTCAATAATAGGTATAATATAAATAAATGGAGGATGATTATATGCCAAGACCAAGAAAATGCCGAAAAGTATGCAGTATGCCTGCTTATACTGTGTTTGGACCGGAGACTGTGGGTACTGACAATCAGTGCGCAGACTGTCATGAGAATGCCTTTTCAGAAAAGGCTGTAATGATGACCGTTGATGAGTATGAAACCGTGAGACTAATAGATAAAGAAGGCTTTTCGCAGGAAGAATGTAGCCGGTATATGAACGTTGCCAGGACTACAGTTCAGAGCATTTATAATAAAGCTAGAAAAAAGATTGCGGAAGCGCTGGTAGAAGGAAAAACACTGGTAATACAGGGCGGTAGCTATATGCTGTGTGACGGCAGTGAGCAGATATGCATGTGCGGCGGATGTAAAAGGCACAGAGAAATAAAACAAAAAATAAATTTCAGCGGAGGTAGTAAAATGAAAATAGCTGTAACTTATGAAAACGGTCAGGTATTCCAACATTTTGGACATACTGAGCAGTTTAAAGTGTATGACGTTGAGGATGGTAAAGTAACGGGAACGACGCTTCTTGACACAGGAGAAAGCGGCCATGGAGCTTTGGCAGGTTTCTTAAAAGAAAACGGAGTTGGAACTCTTATTTGCGGAGGAATCGGCGGCGGAGCCAGGACTGCTTTGGCAGAGGCAGGAATTCAGCTTTACGGAGGAGTTACCGGCAGCGCAGACGATGCAGTTTCGGCGCTTCTGAAGGGCGAATTGGGATACGATCCTGACGTACAGTGCAATCATCACGATCACGAGCATGGACATTCATGCGGTGGACATGGCGGTCACGAGGGAGGTCATTCCTGCGGAGGACACTAAAACACATTTTTTCATATATGCCTTTCCCTTTTGCTTTTTGAATTATTGTGGTACAATACCATTATGGGTTAAAAGCAGGAAATTAGATTTGAGATTATTTATCAGAAAGGTATATGTATGAATTTCGATTTTTTAAATGGAGATTTTGAAATGGCGAGCGTTTTTACTGAACTTGTTCGGTGGGTTTTTGTTGTGCTCGCCATTTTTATTTTAGTAAGAGCCATAGCCTCTCTCCTCAGAACAAAGAACCCTGCTGAAGTATGGGCCTATATGCATTTGAGAACATATAGGACTGACTCAGAAGGAGCCCCTTTGGACTGGAAAGAAACCAGCGTGCCTATAACCCATTGGGAAAGCGTTATAGGACGTTCAAAGAGCTGCGATATATCTGTAGAAGACAATACGCTTTCAAGGAACCACGGTATACTGATGAGAGACACTAGGGGTAAATGGATATATAGAGATTTGGGCTCTAAAAACGGAACATATCTTAATGAAGAAAAGATAAGCGAGGGAAGACATTCAAGGCGTGCAAAGAAAGGCGGAGAGCTAAGTGGACCTGTAGAAATAGAATATGGAGACGTTCTTAGAGCAGGGGCGACAGAGATGACACTGCTTCCCATAAGCTTGGAAGAGAAAAATAACAATATTGCTATGAGAAGATCTGATACTCAGTTTATGTCTGCAGGCCCGTCTCTTGCGGCACTGACGTTATTCCAACTTCTTACAGCATTCCAGCTCAGTATAGCCCTTGGCAATGAATATATGGATGAAGTCTGCATAGCCATCGGAGGCCTTATGCTAGCAATGTGGGTTTATGTAGGCGTAATGAAACATTTGGGAAACACTGCTTTTGAAATGGAAACCATAGCATTTTTCCTCACAACGCTAAGCCTGGCGGTGGTGGGTTCTTCAGCGCCGGAAAGCATGCTGAAGCAGCTAATTGCTGCCGTGATGGGCATAATCGCAATGGTGGTAATGTGTATAATTCTTAGAAATTTGGAAAGAACAAAAGCTTTAAAAGTAGTGATCTTAGTCGGCGCAATTTTGCTTCTCATAGCTAATCTGGCCTTGGGAACGTTCGGATACGGGGCTAAAAACTGGTTATCCATAGGCGGCTTTTCTTTTCAACCTTCCGAGATTGTAAAAGTTGCTTTTATATGGATAGGAGCAGCAACTTTGGATGAGCTGTTTCAGAGAAAAAATTTGTTTATATTTATGCTGTTTTCCGCTTTCTGCTTTGGATGCCTAGGACTTATGGGAGACTTCGGCACAGCTATAATATTTTTCGTAACATTTTTGATAATATCGTTTCTCAGAAGCGGCGATTTTTCTAAATTGTTCCTGACGATCGGTGCAGCAGCCGTTGCAGGTTTCATGGTGCTCAGGTTTAGACCTTATGTGGCCAACAGATTTGCCTCTTGGGGGCATGTATGGGATCCTGACATAGTAGATGCAGCAGGATTTCAGCAAAGCCGCACAATGAGCGCAGCTGCCAGCGGAGGTATGGTAGGTGTAGGCGCAGGAGAAGGATGGCTGGAAAGTGTCCCGGCTGCAGACACAGACATGGTATTCGGCATGCTTATTGAGGAATGGGGTCTTATAATCGCTGTGCTGGCGGTGCTTTCCATTGTAACTTTGTCGTTGTTTGCTTACCGCTCCATACTGGCCGGACGTTCTACTTTTTATACCATAGCAGCTTGCGGAGCTATGTCCATGTTTATATTTCAGACCATGCTCAACGTATTTGGAAGCGTAGATCTGTTCCCGTTTACAGGGGTTACTTTTCCGTTTGTGTCCAATGGAGGTACCAGTATGACCGTATCGTGGGCGCTATTGGCGTTTTTAAAAGCTGCGGACACTCGGGAAAGAGCCAGCATTGCGGTAAAGGCAGGTGGTAGAGCATGAAGAAACTTGAAGGAAGAGCATTGATGTGTATAGCTTTAGCTGCGGTTTTGATAATCGGTTTGTGCGTATTTATAGCCAAACTGGCAATACATGGAGACGATTGGGCTTCGTTTTATGCCAACGCTCATGTTTACAGCCAAGGCCGCCTTGCTGTAGGTACTGTCTATGACAGAAACGGAAACGTACTTTTAGAGAACGACGAAGAGGGACCTCACTACAATGAAGACGAAGGCATCAGACGAGGAACTTTTCATGTAGTAGGCGATAAAAACATGAATATTTCTACGGCAGTAAATTATGCGTTTCGCAGCGATATCATCGGATATAATTTCATAACCGGTACTAACGGTTCCATTTTTTTGGATAACAGAACTCTTAACTTGACTATAGATGGAGATGTATCCAAGACAGCATATGAAGCTTTGAACGGAAGAAACGGTCTGGTCGGAGTTTACAATTGGAGAACGGGAGAGATAATCTGTATGACCAGCAACCCTTCATTAGACCCTGAAGCAGATAATCAAAGCGTTGAAGCTGAATCGGGAACCTACATAAACAAGGTGCTTTCTTCAGCAGATACGCCGGGCTCCATCTTTAAATTGGTAACTACTAAGGCCGCTCTTGAGAATATTCAGGGTATAGACGATTGGTCCTTTAGATGTACGGGAAGTTATACTATAGATGGAGAGAAGATAACTTGCTCAAGCGCTCATGGCACCGTGAACATCTATAGCGCTCTTTCAAACTCGTGTAACTGCGCCTATGCATCATTGGCAGTAGAGCTTGGAAGCGACATAATGAATCAAACTGTTGAGCAGCTAGGCCTTACTTCGTCCTATGATATCAATGGAATAAAGAGCAAGGCAGGAAGTTTTAATTTTGATACTTATGATTATAACTTGGGATGGGCAGGCGTAGGACAGTTTGAAGACCAGGTTAATCCGCTGTCGATGATGGTTTATGTGGGAGCAATTGCAGGCGGAGGTACTGCTGCCGAGCCTTATCTGCTTGAGGGAACCGGTTCTGATCAAGTAGAACTTTTAAGCAGCGATACAGCGGCGCAGCTTAAAGAAATGATGAGGAACAATGTGATAAGCAATTACGGCGATGGCAATTATCCGGGACTTGAGCTTCACGCCAAGTCAGGTACGGCAGAAGGAGCAAAAGGCACAGTGCCGGACGCCTGGTTCTGCGGTTTTTCAGGGGACTATGCGTTCATAGTGTGCGTTGAAAACGGCGGTTATGGTTCGTCTGTGGCAGGTCCTGTAGCTAACAAAGTATTGCAGTCCCTGATTTCTGATTGATGAATTGGCAAAAGGAGCAATTTAAAAATTGCGTTTAATGGTAAGAATTTTGTAAGAAATAAATGGGCTCTTTTGTAAAAATGAGCCCTTATTATGTAGTTGTAAGGCGAAAGGAGAAGATGATTTGATGAATAATCCTCAAAAAATCAACATCATGGTTTGCGATGATGATAAAGAGATAGCAGGGGCTATTGAAATTTATTTACGTAATGAGGGGTACAACGTATTTAAAGCCTTTGATGGGGAAGAGGCTCTTAAAATTGCTAAAAGGGAGAACCTGCAGCTTATCATTATGGACGTGATGATGCCGAAGATGGACGGTATTCAGGCGACGATGAAAATAAGAGAGGATAAGAATATTCCTATAATCATGCTTTCTGCAAAGTCAGAGGACTACGATAAAATTACGGGTCTGAACGTAGGCGCTGATGACTATGTGACCAAGCCTTTTAATCCGCTGGAACTGATAGCCAGGGTAAAGTCGCAGCTGAGACGTTATGTGAACCTGGGCAGTATGGCGGGAAGTCCTTCTCAATCAGGTGTCTACAAGTCAGGGGGATTAGTTGTGGACGATAATGAAAAGAGTGTTACTTTGGATGGAGAACAGGTTGTAGTGACGCCGATTGAGTTTGGAATCCTTAAGCTTTTGACGGAAAACGCGGGCCGGGTTTACAGCATAGACCAGATATATGAAGCTGTATGGAATGAGCCGGCTTTCAGCCCGGAAAACACCGTAGCCGTACATATAAGGAGAATAAGAGAAAAAATTGAGATAGACCCGAAAAATCCCAGATATTTAAAGGTGGTGTGGGGTATTGGATACAAAATTGAAAAATTCTAGGGGAAAGGGCGTAACCTACGCAGTTTTATTTGGACTTGCAACTATCGGAGCAGCTGTACTGGCTGTGGCCGGCAGCATTTTCGCAGCCCTGGGTACAATGTCATGGGCCTATGGAATTTTGCCGGAAGCGGATTATTATACGTATTCAGGCAACATTATCGACCAAAACGGATATGACCGCTTACAGAGTCAAGTAGGTATAGGCGGCATACTGCTGATAATTTTAATGGCCTGCGTGCTGATTGCGATGATTCTTCTGGTGGGCAGAAGCAAAACGGATGAAAGAGGCCGAATATATTTAAATTGGTTTGACAAGATTTGGAGCGAAGCACAGATAACAGTGGCAGCGTTAGCGGCAGTATGGTTTTCCAGTATAATTGCCATGCTGTATGATATTTGGATGAGCGGAGGTTATCTTGGCATATGGGAAAGCACTGTACCGGAAGAAATATCAGACTACATGTATTTTTACAACCCGGGAGTGTTTACTAAAGAGACAGAGATGACTTATTGCATCGCCGGACTGTTGGTCAGCGCCTTTATCTTCATACAGTGCGTTATGTCGCTGATAAAAAAGATAAAAGCAAAGCAGTTTTGGGAAAAGTCTTTGCTGGGCGGAGCATTTTTAGCGATATATCGCAGCTTTAAAAGCAGCGACAAACTGCTGTTCAAGGTAATTGCAGTATTTATTGTGGCGGCATTCTTATGTGCTACATGGTTCGGATTGCCTGTGGTGCTTGTACTAATGCTTATTTTTGTACCAAAAACTGTAAAAAAGTATAACGGAATAAAAAAGGGTGTAGAAGAAGTTAAAAATGGTAATTTGACATACAAGATTCCTGTAGAAGAAGACGCAAAAGGCATAAAAGGCGAACTTGACAGATTAGCATCAAACATAAATGACATCTCTCAGGCGTCAAACATAGCCGTTCAGAATGAGATAAAGAATCAAAGGATGAAGACTGACCTTATATCTAACGTTTCTCATGATTTGAAAACGCCGCTTACATCGATGATTTCATATGTGGATCTATTGAAAAAGGAAGGACTTGATAGTCCTAACGCTCCTGAATATTTGGATATAATAGACAAAAAGACTCAAAGACTTAAAAATTTAACAGAAAACTTGTTTGAAGCGGCAAAAGCTTCTTCCGGTGCTATTCCTGTAAATATGGAGGCCATAGATTTGTCATCTTTGATAAGTCAAAGTCTGGCCGAAATGGAGGAGAAACTGCTGGGCAGAGGCCTCGATATACAGATTAAAAATAATTGCGAGAATGTGAAAGTTATGGCCGATGGTCAGCTCATGTGGCGCGTGATAGAGAACATTCTCGGCAACGTTGCCAAATATGCTTTGGAAAACAGCCGTGTTTATATTAACATAAATGAAGTTGCAGCTAAGAGCGAGACTTCCAAGGACATGATTGTCCTCGAAGTGAAAAATATTTCAAAAGACCCGCTAAATATTTCTGCTGATGAGTTGATGGAAAGATTTAAACGGGGCGATGAGTCCAGAAACACTGAAGGCAGCGGTTTAGGCCTTGCCATAGCAAAAGATCTTGCTAAATTAATGAATGGCGTATTTGAAATAACCATAGACGGCGACTTGTTCAAAGCAACTGTTATGATGGAAGAAGCAAAATGAAAGGTATGAAAATAAATAAAAAGAGGTCTGTGAAAGCAAAAGAGTGCTTGTGAGAGCAAGCCTCTTTTTGTTTATTGCTTTTTCAGTGATGCCGGCGACAGTGATGTCAGCGACAGTGATGCCGGCGACATAGACATCTTGATATTGCTGCAGCAAAAGCATAAATTCAGAACCAAGCAGTCAACTAGCCAAGCAGCCAACTAACCAAGTAGTCAACTAGCCAAGCAGTCAGCTGAAAAAACGGCAAAGCTGTAAGGCCGAATTCACCACGGAGGGGGGGATATACTTTTGAGAGGAAAACGTGATACAAAGTATCCGTTTTTGCAAAAAAGTATTATTTCGCCATACTTTTTCGGGATTTTCGTATACTTTGTATTACGCTTTTTATGAAAAGTATCATTTTTCGGTCATTCCAGGGGCGCAAAGCAGGTTATGAAGGATATTGATTGAAGATTTTGAGAAGAAGTGTTATAATGTCCGCGTGGGATTTGTATGGCAGGTTTGCCGCAAGTCAGCGGAAGCGGCCATTGAAACGCCGGAGAAACAGAACAGAGGGCGTTATAATGTCCGCGTGGGATGTAACGTCAAAATAAATATAAAATGCAGCATAGGAAGGAGAATGATATTTGAAGCTGTTTGATAATAGAGTACAAGAAACAAAATATAAAGTTCTCAGAGAGGTGGCTTATCAGACTTGGAAAGGCAACGATGTGTTTGCTGAATTTAATGAAATTGCCAATAATGTCATACCTAAAGACGAACCGCCTCAGACATGTTGTATTTATAAAGATAGAGCTGTTGTGGCAGAACGAGTAAGGCTTGCGGTAGGAGGCAGCAGGAATAATACCAATATAGTTCAAGTAATAGACATAGCATGTAATGAATGTCCGGAAGCCGGGTATGTGGTTACAGACTTATGCAGAGGATGTTTGGCTCACAGTTGTGTTCAATCATGCAAAAGAGACGCTATCATAATAGATTCCCACCAACATGCGCACATTGACAAAAATAAATGTGTAGAATGTGGCAGATGTGCCGGAGCGTGTCAGTACAGCGCAATACATAATTTCCAAAGACCCTGCGAAAGAGCGTGCAAAGTTAATGCCATTTCCATGGGACCGGGAGGAGAAGCCAGTATTGATTATGAAAAGTGTATAGACTGTGGAGCATGTGTATACCACTGCCCTTTCGGAGCGACTGTAGATGTATCCAGCATAGTCAGTGTAATAAAAGAAATACAAGCGGCCGAAGATGAATGCAAAAAAGACAGGATGATAGCGATTGTTGCTCCATCCATAGCAAGCCAATTTTTATATGCATCTCTGGGACAAGTAATAACCGGAATAAAAGAACTTGGCTTTTCACAGGTGCTAGAGGTAGCAGTTGGAGCAGAAATGGTAGCTTATAAGGAGGCTCTTGAACTGAAGGAAAAAGGATTTCTTACGTCGTCCTGCTGTCCTGCATTTGTAGAATATATCAAAAGTAAGTTTCCTAACATGGTAGAACACATTTCGACCAATTTGTCACCTATGGCAGAATTGGCAAAACACGTAAAAGAGAAACATCCGGATTCAGTAGTGGTGTTTATAGGACCATGTATAGCAAAAAAAGCGGAAGTGAAAAAAGAGAATGTCAGAAAATATGTAGATTACGCAATTACTTTTGAAGAACTTCAGGCGCTGTTTGATAGCAGGGATATAATTTTGAGAAAGCAAAAGTGGACTGATTGGAATGAAGCATCATATTACGGAAGAATGTTTGCAAGAAGCGGAGGAGTGGCAGGCGCTGTTGAACAGATGCTCAAAGAACTGAAAATGGAGGATTTCGAGTTCAATCCAATTGTGTGCGATGGCATAGATAAATGCAGAACAGCGTTATTGAAAGCGTCTAAAGGTGTACTTCCCAACAATTTCATTGAAGGAATGGCATGTGTTGGAGGCTGTATAGGAGGCCATGGAAATCCTGCACGGCATGAAGATACTCCTGATGAGATGAAAGACCATGTAAAAGAAGCGTCGACGGAGATGTTGCCTAACATACATAAACATATAAATATTTATTAAAATAAGATGATGAATATAAAAAGGGTCTGTCTCAAAATAAAAAACAGAGACAGACCTTAAGTTTTATTCAGTATTTAATTGGGCTCATAAGGGAAGCAATCCATAAACTTAAGTTTGAATTGATTAGCTGCGTGGAGACGGTCGATGCGTTCCTTTGTGGCCTTATCGTCGATTTCACCTGTGCGGATATATCTGTCCAAAACTTCATAGGTGAAGCCCAGGTTTTCTTCGTCGGTTTTAGGCTGCAGTCCGTCGATAGGAGTTTTGTCAACAAACATGGAAGGCAATTCTAAGGCTCGTCCTATGGCCTTAACCTCCTGCACTGTCAAGCGGCTCAAAGGACTGAAGTCGCCTGCGCCGTCGCCATAGCGTGTAGCATAACCTACCCAGTCTTCACTTAAGTTGCATGTATTGGCAACTCGCCCGTTTAAAGATTGAGACACGGCGTATGTGGCTGCCATCCTCAAACGAGGAGGCAGATTGGTGACCGTCTGTACAGCAACATCAGAAAGGGCACCTTTTACTTCTTGCATAAGACCATCAAAACAGCTTTTTATGTTTATTTCGTAATGTTTGATCCCGAGATGTTCGATGAGCGCATGAGAGACATCTATATCCGGCTGATTGCCGTTGGGAAGAAGAACTCCGATTACCCGGTCTTTTCCCAAAGCTTCTGTACACAATGCTGCAACTACAGAACTGTCTTTTCCTCCTGAGATAGCTACAATAGCATTGCATCCGGGACCGTTTTTATTAAACCAGTCTCTTATCCAAGAGACAACATTATCTTTTACTTTCTTTGCATCAAAGTTGTTATACAAATTCGTATCTACACTTATATCTAAACTCATTTCAAGTCCTCCTAGCGTCATTATTGTGCGTTGGCGTCATTATTATACACCACATTGTACCAAAATACAAATTGCGGCTCATATGTTTTTGATGTATAATAATTACAAACACCCATAGCAAAAAAGGAAAATGAAAAATGAAAGAAATATACGTTAAAGACTTACGGAGGGACCAGGAAATCACAGAATTTTTCATGGCAAAAACGCCGTCTATAAAAGTTGGTTCCAACGGTAAGCAGTATTTAGATATAACACTGGCAGATAAGACAGGAGAAGTATCCGGCAAAAAATGGGATGTAAGCGACAGCGAATATCCCGCTTTATCGGCTCTGAAAAATAAAGAAATAGTAAAGATAAAGGGAGTGGTAGTCGAATGGGCAGGTCAGCTTCAGATAAGGGTGCAGAGAATAAGACCTGCGGAGATTTCAGACGAACAGCATATGAGAGACTTTGTCAAAGCTGCTCCGGAAGATTCTGAAGAAATGTATGAATATATATATAACGTTGCTCTGTCAATGAAGGATGATGACCTCAAAGCTCTTTGCCTTAAAGTGCTGGAAAACAATAAAGAAAAGCTTATGTATTATCCAGCTGCTCAAAAGAATCATCACGCAGAGCTTGGGGGACTGCTTTATCATACTAAGCGCATGCTTATGACAGGAGAAAGAGTATGTCAAGTGTATACTAATCTTAACAGAGATTTGGTAGCTGCCGGCGTTATTTTGCATGACATGGAAAAACTCAATGAAATCGACGCTGACCAAGACGGAATAGCTACAGGCTATTCTTTTGAAGGTCAGATGCTTGGTCATATAATTCAAGGCGTCAAAACGCTGGATAGACTTACGCTGGAATTGGGATTTCCGAGAGAAAAGGCAATTATGCTGGAACATATGATCTTATCGCATCATTATGAGCCGGAATTTGGGAGCCCTAAAAAACCGTTGTTCCCTGAGGCGGAAGTATTGCATTATTTGGACATCTTAGATGCTCGCATGTTTGATATGCAATCTGCTTTGGACGCCACCGAACCAGGTCAGTTTAGCGATCGCATTTGGACCCTTGATAATAGGAAGTTGTATAAACCCAAAGAAGGAGAAAATTAAGAAATGCTTGTAAAATTGCCTGAGAAAGTCAGCAAGATTATGACTAGGCTTTACGAGGCAGGATTTGAAGCTTATGCGGTAGGTGGGTGCGTTAGAGATTCTATATTAGGCAAAAAACCTTATGATTGGGATATCACTACCAACGCAAAAATAGACGAACTAAAGAAAATTTTTCCTGAAGCAAAAGTCTTAAGCAAAAAATTCAGCGTAATACGACTTGAATATGTGGATGAGATTGAAGACAGTGCAGGGAATGTTATAGGTGAAACCGGAATAATAGCAGATATAGCTACTTACAGAAAAGAAGAACGTTATGAAGAGGGACGCCTTGTAGAATTTGCATTTGCAGACTCCGTTGAAGAAGACCTTCCAAGAAGAGATTTCACTATTAACGCCATAGCTGACAGTCATAACAAATTTATCGATATGTTTGAAGGCCGGGAGGATATAAGGAAGAAGCTTATAAGGACAGTCGGAGATGCGGACAAGCGTTTTTGCGAGGATCCTGTGCGAATGTTGAGAGCCGTAAGGATGGCTGCTGAATTGGATTTTGATTTAGATATCAGCGTTTATAACAGTATAATTTCCAACAGAGGGCTTTTGGAAAACGTTGCAACCGGTAAGATAAGAGACGAGTTTACTAAGCTGATAACGGCAGCTCACGCATGCAAGGGGCTGAAAATGTTTTTTGATATGGGTTTACTCTTTGTGATTTTGGGCAAAGATACGGCAGATAATTTGTCTAAGAGAGAAAGACGGGACCTTATGGAACTGAGTCAAAACATAGACGCCAGCAAGCAGATAGAGGAGAGAAGGCTTGGACTGTTTTTCTCATGTATCAACAAGAAGAAAGCAGTAGCTGCCATAGAAAGATTGGAATTTGACTGCTTTACAGAACAGCTTTTAAAGGATGCAGTTACTGATTTGCCTAGGCTCTATTTTACCAGCACCAAACCGGCGTTGAAAAAATTCATTTATGAAAGAGGATGGGATCGTTATCATTACCTGGCGAATCTTGAGAAAGCGCAGAGAATAGTTTTCGGTTACGACTCCGAAACTAAGATCAAAAGCAAGATGTATCTTTTGCAGGAAATAAAGGATAAGAGAGAAGTCATTTTCCCTGAGGATTTGGCTATCGATGCCAACGACCTGGTGGAAGCCGGAATCTGTGACGAGGATAGAGCGAATAGATTGTTGGCCATGGTCACAGAGGAATTACACACTCATCCATACAAAAATAATCGTCAAGAACTTTTGAAATTGGCTAAAACTTATAATAAAAACAAGCTGGCAGCAGCTTTTAGGGGAGTCCATTGGAAGAAATAAATGGAATTGATTGAAGTAAACAGCAACATAACAAAGATAAGCCAGGTCACCCCCGAGGTGACCTTGTTTTTAAGAAAATTGGGATTTTCTAATTATTACATTATAAAAATATATGCATTGGTAGGAGACGCTGCCGTAGCCCTTACACAGGACAACCCTTATTGGCTGCTTGACGAGTTTCCGCGGATGAGATTTGACGCGGCCGATAGAGCTGCCTACCTTATGGGCATGGAAAAAGACAGCTTTTTCAGGATAGAAGCCGCTATAAAACACAGACTTTCGGCTCATATAAACAGGGGACACACGTTTGTGCCTGCCAGGGAGTTTTGCCTGCAAACAGGAGAGATGCTTGATTTAAGCAGTGAAAGCGTCCAGGATGTTATGGAGGATATGGCTCTTTCAGGCGACTTACAGCTTACCGTTTTGGATGGACGTGAAGTCGTGTATTTTTATGGGTATTATAAGACAGAGTGCCTTGTAGCCGGGAAAATATCTGAGCTTAACGAAAAAAAGCCCAAACCTATAGCTGCTAACATGGATGCTGTTATCAAGAAAGCTGAAAGCGATAAAAATCTTATTTTATCAGAGCAGCAAAGAGAAGCAATCAAAAAATCTTTGGCTCACAGCGTTTCCATAATTACCGGCGGACCCGGAACCGGCAAGACCACCATAATAAACGTGCTTATAAAGATATTGGAAGAAGGCGGACTTAAAGTAGCTGTAGCCGCGCCTACGGGTAGAGCAGCTAAAAGGATAACCCAGACAAGCGGCAAAGCAGCCTTAACCATCCACAGGCTGCTGGATTATTACTATGATGAGGAACAGAGCCGTATGGTGTTTGGAAGAAATG
Organism: uncultured Eubacteriales bacterium; assembly: GCA_900540145.1. Taxonomy (GTDB): domain Bacteria; phylum Bacillota; class Clostridia; order Peptostreptococcales; family Anaerovoracaceae; genus Fimisoma. The sequence goes on along the minus strand of UQEW01000011.1, from coordinate 10,537 downwards.
CAGAAAATCCTCTGGATTACGATGCTGTGATAATAGACGAGGCTTCCATGATGGATTTAATGTTGGCCGGAGTATTGTGCCGTGCCCTCAAGCCTGAAAGCAGACTTATCATTACGGGAGACGCAGACCAACTTCCTTCTGTAGGAGCAGGCAACGTGTTGGGTGATTTAATCGACAGCGGTTATGTGTACACTTCAAGACTTACAGAGATTTTCAGGCAGTCTCAAGAAAGTTCTATAATAGTCAATGCACATCTCATACGCAAAGGACAGTATCCCGTATACGGAGGCGATTTTGAAATTGTCAGAGCAGATAAACAGGCAGATATACTTGAGCAGATAGTGAGGTTGGCGTCTTCTATGGACCTTGACAGAGTGCAGGTTCTTACTCCGGTGAAAAAGGGCATATTGGGAAGCGGTAATTTGAATGTCAAGCTTCAAGAAAAGTTCAACCCAGCTCAGACCGGCCGAGAGCAGATAGAGTTTGGAAATACTGTATTTCGGACAGGCGACAGGGTCATGCAGATAAAGAACAATTACAGGCTTGAATATAAAAAACAAGACGGGACTTCCGGGAAAGGCGTGTTTAACGGTGAGACAGGAATCGTAGCTGCCGTTCACAGCCAGGAGCAGAGGTTGACAGTCTGTTATGACGGAGAGCGCTGGGTAGAATATGAATACATACATCTAGACGAAATAGAGCTGGCTTACGCAGTTACCATTCATAAAAGCCAGGGCAGTGAGTTTCCGGTAGTCATAATACCTATGAGCTGGTTTCCGCCTGCTCTTGCCACCAGAAACTTGATATATACCGCTGTAACCAGGGGAAAAGAAAAGGTTATAATAGTCGGCAGAGAGGATTATCTCAATGCCATGGTTGATAATAATGAAGAGGGGAAACGCAATTCGGGGCTGGGCTCCAGAGTGAAAGGGGTGTATGAAGGATTTCTTATTTAAGAGCATATTCGAGATTATGGAAAGGTTTGGGGGAACTTGTATTTCCGTCGTCGCTTTATTGCATTTGCTGCGGAAAATACACTGACAGCAGCAGGATGTATTCGCTATGCGACCACTGTATACGTCATATGAATTTTAATATGACAAATCTTAAGCACATATCGCCGACGGAAAAGATGTCAGGAATCGACCATGCTGCCGCAGCCATGGGATACGGATTATATGAGCGGCAGCTTATATTTGGATTGAAGTACGGGGGAAAAACATATATTGCCAGGCATATAGCCGATATTTTATATGATTGCTTAAAAAAGCATTTGGCAGAAACAGGCGATTGTCCCTGGCTAAATGCGGACGTCATAGTGCCTGTACCGCTTCACAAATATAAATTGAAAGAAAGAGGCTTCAACCAAGCCGAGAAGATAGGCTTTTATTTTGGAAAAAGGACAGGCATAAGAATGCAGGCTGATGTTATCATAAGAACAAAAAATACTACGCCTCAGCGGGCTCTTTCGCCGAGGGAAAGGGAAGCCAACATGGAAAAGGCTTTTTGCATAAACACCGGGAGAAGAGAAGAACTAAAGGATAAACGAATATTGTTGATTGACGATATATTTACTACCGGGGCAACTGCGTCTGCGTGCGCCGATTGCCTGAAAGAAAACGGCGCCGGATCAGTTTGTTTTATGGCTTTAGCTTCTGCAAAAAACAAGGGTCATCAGCTTGAATAAATTTCTTGATTATATGCAGTGACACTCCCTTGCTAAGAACAGCAGGGAAATGGTAAAATAAATACTGAGCCGTTTGAGTCTGTGGTTGCAAATCCATGCCAGGTACGGGCAAAAGGATCCACGTAAGCTGCCTGTTTTTAAGATAAGGGCAGTGAGCATGGCGTACCTTAGAAGTAAGTCCTCCGCAAAGCGGGTAAAGGCAAGTGTGGGGTCAAAGACCAGGTCAGTCAAACGGCTTATAAATTCATAAAAAAGAGGCTGTTTCAAATCAGAGACAGCCTCTGTAAGTTTGTCTGCTAGATGATAAATCCGGCAATTATGTATATTACTCCTGCTATAGCGCAGAAAGAAAGGGTGTACGGCAGCTGGCTGTTGATGTGTGCAGGTATTTCGCACTTAGTTGCTGAACATGCCACAACTGTTGTATCGGATATAGGCGACGACTGGTCTCCGAAAAGTCCGCCGCTCCATACAGCGCCTGCCATCAGCGGGATATTTACATCCATGGTGAAAGCCATAGGCATAACCAGAGGAAGCACTACAGCCATAGTTCCCCATGAACTTCCCGTTGAGAAAGCTATTACCATAGCTATAAGGAAGGTAATGAAAGGAAGCAGTGACGGGCTGAGAATGCTGGAGAAAGCATTGGCCAGATATTCGCCTGTACCCAGTGTTGTAACTAAGCCGCCAAGGCCGAGGGCAAATGTAAGTATGATTATAGCAGGGAGCATCCCTACCCAGCCTTCATATAACCAATGGCTGGCTTCTGCAAAAGTGAGATGTTTTTTTACCAGAATCATTACAAACGCTATGGCTATTCCTGAAAGTACACCCCACAGGAATGAGCGCATTCCTGCGCCGTTGAGGATGTTGCCGTCTCCGGTGAAGTACATTCCGACGATAGTGACTACTATCATCGATAATACAGGAAGGATAAGCAGTAAGCAAGAAGCCTTTTTGTCCTCCAGCTGATCTGTATCATATGATTCTGATACGATGGCATTTTCCTTGGCAGTTCTCAGCTCCGCTTTTTTCATAGGACCGAAATCTTTGCCTGCTAATATAAGTATAGGGCACATAAACACGGCTATGATTACGTAAAAAGACAAAGGAATAGATTGAACCATGACACCGGCAGCGTTTTCTACCCCGGAATTTTCAAGGCATGCTATCATGTAAGCGCCCCAGCTGCTGAGAGGTATAAGAGCGCATACAGGAGCAGATACGGTATGCACGATATAACATTGTTTCTCCGGAGAGGTCAGGTATTTGTCATTGAGAGGCTTCATGATAGTACCGGCAATCAGGCTGCTCATGTTGGCAGACACAAATACTATCATACCTATTACCCAAGTTATGAAATTAGCTGCTTTTTTTGATTTGATAAGGGAAGTTCTGACTGTAAGAACATCGATGAAACCGTTGACTCCTCCGGCTTTTTGAATCAATAAAATCATACCGCCCATTAAAGATATGGCAAGCATGGTTGTGATATTGCTTGAATCGGCGAAAACGGTGGTGACGGAAGCTATTACGCCGTCTATGCCGGCAAGTGGGTTTCCGCCGGCTATGATGGTGTTTCCGGCTAGAAGGCCAAGCAATAGAGACACATATACGTTTTTTGTTGTCAATGCTAAGCCTACGGCGATAACAGTAGGAACTAATGATAATATTCCATATTCCATTTTTTTCTCCTTTCATATAACTTAGAGAAGTATCAAAATAGATGAAGCGATAAGAACGATATGTACCAAAAGCGAAAATGTCTTGTGATTCACTTTTTTTAAAGCTAAATTGCCGATTAACATTCCAAGAATGACAGCAGGCAGAAGATATAAGGCGCCTTTGGTGGATTCTGAGGGAATTCCGGATGTTACCCATTGACTGATTAAAAGAAATCCGTTGATGAAAACCCAATATCCGGCCAGCGTGCTGCGAAGCTCATTTTTATCATCTATGGTCTTTGTCAGAAAGGCGACCAGCAAAGGTCCTCCTATGCCGAAAGACGTCTGTAATGCTCCGCTGCCTACAGGAAATATATAATGCCATAATTTCAATCCTTTTTTAACTATACCGGTTCTTATGCGATATATTTCTATGGAAGAATTGATGGCGATGAACAGAGCGAGCCCTAGTTTTACATATGCAGCAGGCAATCTTTCCAGAAACAATACTGATAACAAGGTTCCGGCTGAACATGCTAAAAGCAGTGATAGAATAAGCTGCTTCTTGTTAACGCTTTTTCTTTGCTTTATTAAGATATATATGCTCTGTGCAAAAGTGAAAGCCCAGACTATCGGTGTAAAAATTTCTTTCGGTATGAAAAACAGTGAGAAAGGCAGACAGAACAAAGATGCTCCAAAGCCTGTTATCTGCTGTTCAAAATACCCTAAGAAAAAAATTATAGATAGACAGCATAGGGAAAACAGAGACAATTCGCCGCTCATGTACTAACCTCTCTTCAGGAAGGCGGTGCAGCAGTGCATTCCTCCCCATGCTTTTACCACTTCGTCAAACTGAACAGTGTGGACCTTTACTCCGTTTTTATCTAAAATTTCAGCCGAAATATCGTTTCCGGCAGGCATTACAACTTCATTAGGAGCAATAGCAACAAAGTTTACTCCAAAGCCTTCTTTACATTCTTTAGTATCAGGACATTCCAGTATCTTGAATCCACGCTTCCTAAATACATCCACCACGTTGTATGGGACTTGTGAAGGATACATATATAGAACGTCCGGACCTGCGATATTGAAAACTCCGTCGATATGAGCTTGACCGCAAGGAGTCTGCATATATATAACCTCTTCCACACCTATCCTTCTAAGTTCTGTCTCTACCTGCTCGGCTCCGGCCTTGTTGGTTCTGGCTCCGACAGCTAAAATGACAGTTTTCCTGTCAACCCACATAACATTTGCGCCTTCAAAATAGCCGTCAGCGTTGATGGTTTTGATAATAGGGATATCCATCTTTGAAACTGTACGGGCAACAGCGACTTCTTCACCTCTGCGGGCTGCCATAGCCGGACGACAGATAATGGCGCCTTCCGGAGTCATCAAAAGCAGGTCTCTGCAGAATATTGCATTAGGTCTGTCTGTTCGCTGATTTTCAACGTAACATACAGTGATCCCATGAGAACGGTAAAAATCGGCAAGGGCATCATGTTGTGCTTTGAACCTTTCTGGGTCTACCTGAGTACGAAATCTTACCTCTCTGAAGTCAAAGTCGTCTATTTCGGGACCGGGCCTATGCATAAGTACTACCTTTAATGTGTCGTATTCAGAGGATACTCCCCATTCGCCCCAGTACTCCTGCATATCGTTTTCAAACCAGGTTTCTTTGGGAAACCATTTGTCACCTCCCAACGGATTGAAAGCGAAATTTGTTTTTGTGTTATCCATTTTATTTCTCCTTTCTGGCTTTTAAATTGACCTTTTCCGAGTTTTGAATTTATGGATTAGCAAATGATGTGCCAATAAGGAATAGCCGTATTTCAATGATTTGGGAAAGTGATTTTACAGGAATGTTGATTTTTGTAAAATAAATTTTTTCGCCTTGTAAAAATATTGTGCGATGATAATATATTTATATAAAGAGGGAAAGATATGTTATCAAAGTATATTGAAAAAACCAGCAAATTGTATAAGAATATAGACGGCTTGGCAGTAGTAGATAAGAGAGGGATAATATGCCACTATGTTTGCCATCGTCCGGATATTAGCAAGCTTACGGAAGACATCGTACTAAACAAGCACGTAACTGAAGTTTGGCCTGACCTTGATGAAAACACCAGCACTTTGCTTACTGTGCTCAGAACAGGAGAGCCTATAATCAATAATTTCCAGGAGTACACCAACTGTGCCGGCGTAAGGATAAAAGCCATCAATACCACTATGCCCCTTAACAACTCAGAGGGTGATATAATAGGCGCCATAGACGTGTCTGTATATGTGGATAAGAAAGAAAAAACCTTGAGCTTAGCCATGAACGATTCTTTTAGACCACAGAAATTGTTTACTATAGACGATATCATTACCCAAGATCCTGTTATGATTGAACTTAAACAGAATATCAGCCATGTAGCCATGACTAATTCTTCCGTGTTGATATATGGCGAGACAGGAACAGGCAAGGAGTTGGTAGCTCAATCTATTCACAGCGCCAGCCGGAGAAGCGGCAAGCCCTTTGTGGTTCAAAACTGCGCAGCCATCCCGAACACTTTGCTGGAGAGCCTTTTGTTTGGAACAGTAAAGGGAAGCTATACCGGCGCGGAAAACAGAAAAGGGTTGTTTGAACTGGCAGATGGGGGTTCCCTGTTTTTAGATGAGATAAATTCTATGGATCCCAATATGCAGAGCAAGATTTTACGCGCTTTAGAGGAAAAGAAAGCGAAACGAATAGGGGGAGAAACAGAAATATCTTTTGATGTGCGTATAATTTCTGCCGTTAACGAAAAGCCGACAAATCTGTTGTCTAAAAGTCTCATTAGAGCAGATTTGTTTTACAGGCTGTCTCCTGTACAACTGATGTTACCTCCCCTTAGAGAAAGAAAAAATGATATAGCTTTGTTGGCAGATTATTTTATAAGGTATTTCAACAGGACTATGCATAGGAACATTCTGGGCATATCTGATGACGCATTGGAACTTCTTTGCGACTATTCTTGGCCCGGTAATGTTAGAGAACTGAAAAACATAATCGAGGGCTGTTTCAATATCGTCAACGATGGCTTTCTTACAAAGGATGATATACCTCCTTATCTGGTTTCATCAATAAAATATCATAACAGCATATCTATCAAAGATGATGACTCTCGTTCTCTGGATGAAAAGGTCAGAGCTTTTGAAAAGGAATTGATTTTAGATGCTCTAAGGGCAACCCCTTCGATGTCTGCAGCTGCCCGCGCACTGCGCATTACAAGGCAAAATTTAAGATATAAGCTGGAAAAATACGATATAGATTTGTAATAAAGGAAAGACGGAAAATGAATTAGGACGTTAAGAAAATGCCATTGGTATCAAAGAGTGTTTTTAGATTGTTAAACTTCATGCAAAATTCGTTTTAATTTCATATAATGTATGCTATAATAAAAGAAAAGCTTAGGAGGTCATCATTATGAAGATCATCGTAACAGGTAAGAACATCAATGTGAGTGATAAGATTCAGGCCGCCATTGAGAAAAAATTCGATAAGTTCGGCAAATACTTTACCGACGATATTAAAGCCAATGTTGTGATACATCCTGAAAAGGCTAAGGTAAAGATGGAGACTACCATTGTAGCCAGGAATACTATTTTCAGGGCAGAGAACGTCTCTCAAGACATCTTTGACTGTATCGACATAGTAGCAGATAAGCTTACCAGGCAGATTTCAAAGTATAAGGACAAGATGATCAAAAGGAACAAATCCAATGAGTCTGTGAGATTTGAAATGATCCCTGAGATGGAAGAAGCAGAAGAGCAAGAGGAGAAAAAAGTTGTCAAAAATAAAAAATTCCATCTTACACCAATGACTGTAGATGAAGCGATTTTACAGATGGATCTGCTCCAGCATGATTTCTTCGTATTTCTCAATGTCGAGACCGACAGTGTAAGCGTGGTTTACACAAGGGCTGACGGTGACTATGGAGTTCTGGATACAACTTATTGATGATATAGATGAGGTACGCCTCCCGCAGCGGGTTCGCCCGCTGCGGGAGGCTTTTTGCATTTACAGCACGCCAATAAGAAATGAAATTATTACACAGCAAGCGTGATGCGGAGCGCAATTATTGATTGATTTGAGTTGATGATACTTTTTTCGTAAAAGCGTGATACAAAGTATACAAAAAATTGAAAAAAGTATGATGCCGTCATACTTTCTTACGAAAAAGTGATACTTTGTATCACGCTTTTTCTTTATATGTATCATATATGTCTGCAGATGCAATTTGTTTTAGCATCATAGCGTAGGTATGAAAAATTTCGTCAGGTACGGTTGCCAGGCAGAGTTATAAAATCCCCCCAGAACAGGCGCGCAAAATTTCTTTACAAAAAAATAAAAAAATCTTTCAAAAGAAAAATTTCTTTACAAAAAAACAAGCAAAAAAGCATGAAAAACGACGAAAAATTAGCGTTTGTATAGAAAAATACATAAATTTTGCAGGTTCTTTTGCTAAAAAAATTATGGCACGGTTATTGCTTTTATAATCTATGTCATAATAAAAAATCATAAACGGGAGGCAAAACAATGCAAAATTTAAAAAACGCTTACGTGTTAGACGCGTGTATTTGGCCTGAAAATGGTAGATTTAAAGGCATGACTGAAGATTACAAAGAGTCTCTTATGGACGCGTGCTTCTTAACATTAGACGGAACGGACTTTAGGACGGGAGTTGAATGTTTGGGAGAAGTATCAAAGCTTACTGACGACCCGACAGAAAAAATTAAGATTGCCAGGACTTATGATGATCTTATGAGAAACAAAGCTGAAGGTTACAAATCACTCATCTTGTATTTCCAAGATCCGGCTCCACTGGAGAATAAGATTCACGTGGCAAAAGCCTTTTATGAAATGGGTGTTAGAGTAATCCAAATGTCGTATAACAAAGGCGGATACATAGGAGGCGGCTGTGTAGAAGGCGGCGATTACGGATTGACGGATTTCGGTAAGAGCCTCGTAAAGGAATTCAATAACATAGGCATGCTTATCGACCTTTCTCATTGCGGACCTAAAGTAGTGTCTGACGTTCTGGAACTGAGCGAAAAACCGGTTACCATCGGACACACCTGCTGCAAAGCAGTAGCTGACAGCCCAAGAAACAAAACTGATGAACAACTGAAGAGATTGAAAGAAAACGGTGGTGTTGTGGGACTGACTCCATGGGCTCCTATCTGCTGGAAGCGCAAAGAGAATGTTCCGCCGACTATCGAAGATTATCTGGATCACGTATGCCATGCCGTAGAAATCGTGGGTATTGATCATGTTGGATTTGCCAGCGACAACAATCTTGACCATGCCTCAGATATTGCAGGCATACAGTGGCAGGGAGCGCTTTTCGACCTGATTGCAGGAGTGTACAACAAAAACGTAGGCACTGATCCTAAAGAAAGACATGCCCTTGGATTTACAGGCGTTTTGGATATCCAGAACCTGGTAGATGGCATGAGAAGAAGAGGCTTTAACAATGAAGAAATTGAGAAATTCCTCGGAGGCAATTTCTTAAGAGTAATAAAAGAAGTTTGGAAATAATCGCTCTATTTAATAAGGAGATTAAAAATGGAAAATACAGAAAAAAAGAACAACATGACAGGAACCAAGGCCCTGATAATCATGATTGCTTCAGCGGCGGCTATCTTCCTGGGCGCGTTGGTCATAAAATCACCTACAGTGGTGAATCTTATAGTAGCAGGCCTTGTGGCCATATTCCTCTCTATGATTTGGGGAGTAAAGTGGGATGACATTCAAAACGATATTTTGGATTTGGCTAGAAGAATGTTCCCGGCCATTTTAGTGCTAATTTTTGTAGGTATGCTTATAGGCGTATGGATAGCCAGTGGAACGGTTCCTATCCTCATATATTGGGGTCTGGAACTTTTAACACCTAGATTCTTCCTCGTTATCGCCTGCCTTACATGTTCTGTAATGTCGCTGATGACAGGTACGTCATGGGGTACGGTTGGAACTATAGGTATCGCTTTTATGGGAATAGCTCAGGGACTTGGAGTTCCGGAATCATATACAGCCGGCGCAGTGCTGGTTGGAGCTCTCTTCGGAGATAAATTGTCACCTATGTCAGACACTACCGTTCTTGCGCCTGCAGTATCAGGAACAGATGTTATGAGCCATGTAAAATATATGTTGTGGACGACTGTTCCAAGCTATACTATTTCTCTTATCTTCTTCTTCGTAGTCGGACTCCAGTTTGATCACGGCAGCGTAGAGACAGAGGAATATGCTCAGATACTTGCAACCATACAGTCCGAGTTCAATTTAAATCCTATATTGATCCTGCCTCCGATTGTGGTATTGTTTATGATATTCAAGCAGAAACCGATAATACCTTCATTTGCTGTAGGCATAGTTTTAGGCGTTATATTTGCAATGATATTCCAAGACTATAGTCTGGCTGACGTGCTTACGGCATGCAACAGCGGATATGCCAGGACTACAGATATAGAGGTAGTAGATACCATGCTTTGCAGAGGAGGCATAAGCAGCATGTTAAGCTCCGTGGCTATAGTAATCGCGGCAGCAATTTTCGGAGCACCACTTAAGACATCCGGAGTAATAGACTTCGCTGTAGCTAAGATCATGAAGGTTGCCAAGAGCCAGAGAAGCGTTCTGCTTTGCTCCTATTTCTTCCATATGTTCCTGATTTTGACTATAGGCGGATACTATACTACATTCTCAATGGCCGGTCCTGTACTGCAGCCACTGTATGAAAAATACGGACTTGACAAGGTTAACCTTTCAAGATGTCTGGAGGATACAGGAACAACGTTCTCGCCTCTGGTACCATGGTGCAGTAACGGAGTTTACTTTACCAGCACTTTGGGAGTTTCATACAGCGCTTACGCGCTTACAACACCGATGTGTTGGCTTTGCGTAGTATTTGCGATGATATATATCATCACAGGATTTAAGATTAAACAGGCTCCTAAGAAGGAAGAAGCTGAAGCCTAGGCTAAAAAATTCGTGAAAAATTCAAGCTTATTCAAGGCAGTTAATTTATTTTCGATGATTATGGGACTGTCACATTAACGATAATTTATCGTTAATGCGGCGGTCTCGCTCAGACCGTAGACAAACCCCGCATAGATTGTATGAATGTCCGGGGTTTTCTTTTACTTTTTCTTTTCGTACGTTGCA
>UQEW01000010.1 GCA_900540145.1 uncultured Eubacteriales bacterium | reverse complement strand
TAAGGCATGTTGTATAATTTTGCGATTACTTCAAAAAAAGACAACATTTAGGAGACACGTATTTTTCACAGGAGACATGCCATTTTCACAGGAGACATGCCATTTTCACAGGAGACACGCCCTTTCTCACAAGAATCAGTCTCGCTTGTACAGTAGACTTTGAGTTCGGCATATTATCAATAGATGACGAGTCATTTTATACAATGGAATTGGATTATATATTGACTACTGCAGTCATCGGGAGCACGTATTTTATATTATACTTTTTTTGAGTTTTTCTCAAAAACCCATTGCAATACAAAGACATATGTGATATCCTAATTAAGGATTAAATTTCTAAAAGGTATTACTTAGAAGAGTGGGCAAACCCCACTCTTTCAATTTTGTTTACCGATTTATTACTTGATTGAGGAGGAATGATGGCAAAGAAAAAGATTACGGAGCTGATAGAAGAAATTTCTGAAGAGTTCCTAAGGGAAAACAGACTTGAACTTTATTTTTGTGAATTTGTAAAAGAAGGAAAAGACTGGTTTCTGAGAGTTTACATTGATAAGGCGGAAGCAGGCAGGGACGATTACGTTTCCACCGATGATTGTGAACTGGTCAGCAGGTTTCTGAGCGAAAAGCTGGATGAGATAGATCCCATACCTCAAAATTATTACTTGGAAGTTTCATCTCCGGGAATGGACAGAACTTTGTACAGACCTTGCGATTTTGCCAGATTTTCAGGAGAGCAGGTAGAAGTAAATCTCTACAAGGCTATAGACGGGAAGAAAACTTTTATAGGCACCCTTGTAGGACTCATAGATGAAAATGTTGTAATAACAGACGAGCAAAACAATGAATTGAAATTTCCCGCCAAGCAGGTGGCAAAGACCTGTCTTGCCGTAGTTTTTTAAAGGAGGATTGATTAAGATGAACAGGGAATTTATTCAGGCAATCGATGACTTGGAAAGAGAACGGCAGATATCCAAAGATGTGCTTATTGAAGCGATAGAATCAGCCTTGGTATCTGCTTATAAGAAAAATTACGGTACCGCACAGAATGTTAGAGTGGATATAGACCGTGAAACGGGAGATATTTCTGTAATCATGCGAATGGACGTAGTAGATGAAGTTACAGACGAACTGACTCAGATATCGGTAGAAGAAGCGAGGGAAATAGATTACAGATATCAGGCAGGCGACATAGTGGAATATCAGGTTACACCTAAAGACTTCGGAAGAATTGCAGCTCAAACTGCAAAGCAGGTAGTCGTGCAGAGAATAAGAGAAGCCGAAAGAGGAATGATATTCGACGATTATATCACCAGACAGGGAGAAATCGTAACAGGTACAGTTCAGAGGGTAAGCAACGGAACGATATTTGTTAATCTGGGCAGAACAGAAGGAATATTGCCGGCCAACGAGCAGGTACCGGGAGAAAAATATAAAGTCAACGATCGTCTCAAGGTATTTATCATGGACGTAAAAAAGACTACCAAAGGACCGCAGGTGTTCCTTTCCAGATCACATCCGGGACTGGTTAAAAGGCTGTTTGAGCTGGAAGTGCCTGAAATAGAGGATGGCACTGTAGAGATAAAGGGCATAGCCAGAGAAGCCGGCTCCAGAACCAAGATGGCTGTATATACAGAATTTGAAGATGTGGATCCTGTAGGAGCATGCGTAGGAACCAGAGGCGCCAGAGTGCAGGCCATCGTAGATGAGCTTCATGGAGAAAAGATAGATATAATCACCTGGAGTGAGCAGCCTGAAGAACTGATTGCCAGCGTTTTGAGCCCGGCAAAAGTTGAAAAGGTATTGATAGATGAAAGCGGAGAAAAGTCGGCAACTGTAGTGGTGCCTGATTATCAGCTCTCGCTGGCCATAGGAAAAGAAGGACAGAACGTTAGGCTGGCAGCTAAGGTAAGCGGATGGAAAATCGATATAAAAAGTCACTCTCAATACGATGGAGTTTTAGAGGAAGAACAGTACGATACGAATGATGAGGAACCATTGGAGAAAGAGCCTGCAGATGAAGATACCGCCGAAGTGGAAATAACCGAAGTTGAGTAGTTTAAAGGCTTAAGAGAGGAGAATCGGTGTGAAAGACAGAAAAGTCCCTATGCGCAGGTGTGTGGGATGTATGGTGTCAAAAGAAAAAAAGGATTTGGTACGTATAGCTTGCTATGAGGGAAAACTTTCTGTAGATTTGACAGGAAGGGCAAAAGGCAGAGGAGCATATTTGTGTCGAGACAACAGCAGTTGCTGGGAAAAGGCGTATAAGAAGAAAGCTCTTGAACGCAGTCTGGGCATGCCGATAAGCGAAGAACAAAAGGCAGAAATTTTCAGCAAGCTGAATGATTTGACAGACAAATCGCAAAACGAATAGTCAAAAAGAAAGATTGATGAGAAAATATACAAATAACAATGACAGATAAGGTTTTAAGATATATGGGATTGGCAGCCAGAGGCAGAATGCTGGCAGTCGGATATAATACATGCATTTTAATGATGAACCGCAGAAAAATAAAAATTTTGATTCTGGCAGGTGATTTGGCAGATAATTCCAAAGAAAAGATGATTTCAAATGCAAAAAAGAATAATGTCCCTTTTAGAATTTACGGAAGCATGGAGAATCTTTCGCATATTACAGGGAAAGAAAATTCCGGCATTTTCGGGATAACCGATGAAAACCTATCAAAAGCGATTTTAGAAGAGATTGACCATATTCAATCAATGTAATAGGAGGTGTTCGAATGGCAACAGAAAGTAACACAAAAGAAACAAAGATAGTGAGGGCAACGCCTAAAAAAGCAGACAGCCAGACGGAAGAACAGCCCAGGGTGACTGTTAAAGCAGCAGTAAAACCTCAACTGCGGACTCAAAATAAGAACATAAAACCACAAAAACAGGCATCGCAAGAAAGACCGGCACAAAGACCGCCTATGGGAAAGCCTGTAGCAAATAAAAATTTGGAAGGCAGAACAAGGGTACCGATTGGGAAACCTGTAGTGCCTAAAGAGGTAGCTGAAAGAGGAAAAGAAGCAAAAGAAAAGGAAACAAAGGAGAAGGAAACAGCTATCAATATGGCGGGACAAGAACAAGTGAAGGACGTTAAGGAAATTGAAAAACAGGAACCTGTGACGGAAATTAAGAAAGCAGAAACCCAGAAAACAGAAGAAAAAAAGCCGGAGCCAAAGAAAGCAGAAACTGCAAAAAATGATAATATGAAAAACGAGGGCTTTAAATCTGAAAAATTAAAGCCGTCTGCTTCAAAAAACGAAGCTTCCAGAAACGAATCCTCCAGAAATGACTCTTCAAGAAATGACTCTTCAAGAAATGATTCTTCCAGAGGCAGAAGCGAAAGACCTCAGAGGGGAGAACGCTCAGCCAGAGGTGAAAGACCAGAAAGAGGCGACAGACCAGAAAGAGGCGACAGAGGAGAGAGAAACGAAAGAAGTGACAGAGGAGAACGCGGAAGCAGAGGCGAACGTGGTTCGAGAAAAGATAATAGGCATTCGTCGGCTGCAGCTGAAAGAGAGATAAATGCAAAGCCTAGCCAGAAGAGAGCGGAGAAACTTCAACATCAGGATAAAGAGAGAAATAAATTTGCTAAGCTGGAAAATAACGGCGGAAAGAAAAACAAACAGAAGATTCAGGAACGCTCTTTGGAAAAACAATCGAAGCCAAAGAAACACAATAAACCGAAGCCTGCAGCCGCTCCTGAAGAAGATATAATGGAAGATTTGCCGACCGGCACCATAGCCATAACAGTCCCTATCACTGTAGCCGGATTCTGCGAACAGACAGGCGTATCCACGTCACAAGTAATAATGACTTTGATGAAACTGGGCATAATGGCCAACATCAATCAAAACATAGATGAAGATACAGTAATGATACTTGCTGATGAACTGGGTATAAGCGTAGTGGTAGCTAAAGTTGAAGAAGAGGAAATCGAGGAAGGCTTGGAAAACTTCGAAGACCGCGAAGAAGACCTTAAGCCTAGAGCTCCGATAATTACTGTAATGGGTCACGTTGACCATGGTAAGACATCGCTTTTGGACGCTATAAGAAAGACCAACGTGACAGCTTCCGAATCAGGAGGTATAACGCAGCATATCGGTGCATCTGAAGTAAATATAAACGGCCAAAAGATAGTATTCCTGGATACTCCGGGACACGAAGCCTTCACTGCAATGAGAGCCAGAGGAGCTCATATAACTGATATCGCCGTTCTGGTTGTAGCTGCCGATGACTCGGTAAAACCTCAGACTATAGAATCCATCAGTCATGCCAAAGCAGCAGGCGTACCTATCATAGTCGCAATCAATAAGATAGATAAGCCAGGGGCAAACCCTGATAGAGTTAAACAGGATTTGACAGAATACGGAATACTGGTAGAAGATTGGGGCGGAGATGTAATATCCGTACCGGTGTCAGCCAAAACAGGCGAAGGCATTGTTAACCTGCTGGAGATGATACTGCTTCAGGCAGAAGTACTGGAACTGAAAGCAAATCCAAACCGCCTGGGCATGGGTTCTGTTATTGAAGCCAGACTGGATAAAAACAAAGGCCCTGTCGCCACTCTTCTTGTAACCAACGGAACTATAAAGTCCGGAATGAGCGTAGTAGCAGGTACGTGTTCAGGAAAGATTCGTCTTATGACCAACTACAAAGGCGAGACTATACGTAAAGCCGGTCCTGCTACAGCAGTGGAAATCTTGGGTCTTAACGATGTTCCTGAAGCCGGAGATGAATTCCGCGTAGTTAAGGAAGACAAGGTTGCAAGAGAAATTGCTGAAAACAGAAAGGCAAAGCTGAGAGAAGAAATTTTGGCCAGAAATGCCAGCACCACATTGGAACAGCTCTTCAGCCAGATACAAGAAGGAGAGGTAAAAGACCTTAACCTTATCATCAAGGGCGACGTACAGGGCTCCATCGGCGCTATAGTTTCATCCCTTGAGAAGTTAAACAATGAAAATGTAAGGGTAAAGATAGTTCACACAGGTGTAGGAACTGTTACCGAATCAGATGTAATGCTGGCAGGAACCACGGGATCCATAATAATAGGATTCAATGTAAGACCGACTACTGCGGTCCAGTCTTTTGCCGACAGAGAAAATATCCAGATAAGACTCTACAGAGTTATCTATGATATAATAAACGATGTGGAAGATGCTATGAAGGGTATGCTGGACCCTGAATTTAAGGAAGAAGTTCTTGGAAAAGCTGAAGTCAGGGAAACATTTAAGGTACCTAATGTGGGCATCATAGCCGGAGCATACGTTCAGGAAGGCAAGGTGGCGCGTAACGCTGAAGTGCGTCTGGTTCGCGACGGTATAGTTATCCATGAAGGAAAGATTTCTTCCCTGAGGAGATTCAAGGACGATGCAAAAGAAGTTAACCAGGGCTACGAATGCGGTATCGGAATTGAAAATTATAATGATATAAAAATCGGAGATACTATAGAATGCTTCCACATGGTTGAAGTGGAAAGAAAATAGTATAGTTAACAAGCGGGATCCGTTATAAAACTTTGATTTTAAGTTTAGGAATTCAGAAAGGAAAGACAATGGGAAAAGGTTACAGACAGGGTCGTCTCTCCGAAGAAATTAAAAAAATCGTGGGAAATATGCTTCTCCATCAGGTCAAAGATCCCAGATTGTCTTCTATGATAAGCATATCAGATGTAGATGTGACCAGCGATGGCAGCTATGCCACTTGCTATGTGACCGTGCTTGACATGTCACAAGATGAAGAGGAGAGAAGACTCCATGAAAAAGAAATATTGGCAGGGCTCAAAAGTGCTGCCGGACTTTTCCGAAAGGAAATCGGCCGGAGTGTAAGGATGAGGCGTGTTCCGGAACTTCTGTTTAAGATGGATCATTCCATGGAATATGGAAGACATATAGACGAGATTCTCGATACCATGGATTTTGACAGTTATCAGAAGGATGAATGAGCAGCGACACAAAGGCTTTAATAATATGATTATGAGTGGAGTGAATCAAATTATGAAAAACAATTCGCTTAGAGAGATCGCTCAAAAAATACGTGAGGCAAAGAGTATTCTTCTCTTTCCTCACGTCAATTTAGATGGAGACGCACTTGGATCTTGCGTTGCTTTGTGCAAGGCTTTGCGCTCACTGAAAAAAGAAGCGTGGATTCTGCTGGAAGATGATATTCCGGCAAATTTGCGTTTTTTGGACAAGGGATATTGCACCTGGGACAAAGAAAAGGTTTTGCATCCCGATATCTGTATGTGCGTCGATTGCGGCAGTGAAGACCGCTTTGAAAAGAGAGCAGAAGTATTTCATTCTGCCGATACCACCATATGCGTAGATCACCACAGAACTACTGGGTCCCAGTGGGATTATAACTATATAGACCCGGAGGAAGCTGCTACGGGACAGATTATCTTTGAATTGCTGAAGGAATTGGAGATTGCTCCCGACAGAGAGATAGGCGAAGCAATCTTTTCGGCTATAACTACAGACACAGGCAATTATCAGTACTCCAATACCCAAGCCAAAAGCCATCTTATAACTGCGGAACTTTATAAGTGGGGTGTGGACTGCAATAAGGTGAGCGTAGAAATTTATGAAAATGTCAGAGTGGAAAAATTGGCTATGAAAGCCAAGGCGATGGAGACTTTAAGACTCATAGAAGGCGGCAAAGGTGCGATAGTATGCGTAACTCAGAAAATGCTCGAAAGCACAGGTGCGTTGATGGAGGAAGCCGAAGGGCTATCTCAGGATTTAAGGTCAATTGCCGGCGTAGAATACGCTGCTGTCGTTAAGGAATATGAAAAGGAAAAAATCAGAGTAAGCCTTAGAGCTAAAACGAAAGGTGACGTGGCTGAAATAGCTTCCAGGCTGGGAGGCGGCGGGCACACCAAGGCCGCAGGCTGCACCATATACAAACCTATAGAAGAGGCAGCTAAAATGGTGGAAAACGAAATGCTTAGAAGCATAGGAAAGTTAAACGATTATGACCATGATTAGAGAAGGAATTTTAAATATCAATAAGCCTGCAGGCATGACTTCCCATGACGTTGTAAACAAAGTCAGAAGGGCGACAGGTATAAAAAGAGTAGGCCATACCGGTACATTGGATCCTATGGCTACAGGCGTTTTGCCTATATGCATAGGAAGTGCAGCCCGGATAACCGAATATCTTGACCTGGATTTTAAAACCTACAGATGTGAGATGATGTTTGGTAAAACAACAGATACTCAGGACATTTGGGGAGAAATTATAGAAGAAAAAGATACTAAAAATTTAGATGAAGAGTCCATAAGAGATGCCTTTTCAGAGTTCAGCGGATTGATAGAGCAGGTACCGCCTATGTATAGCGCAGTCAAAGTAGGAGGACGCAAGCTTTATGAGTATGCCAGGGAAGGCATGCAAGTAAAAGTAAAGCCCAGGACGGTGTATATAAAAGAACTTAAAATTGAGAAGATAGATATGGCGGCAAAGACAGCCGCTTTTACAGTAGAATGTTCCAAGGGAACTTACATACGTTCCATTTGCAGCCGGGCAGGCGAAAAGCTGGGCTGCGGCAGTGTGATGACCGCCCTTGAAAGGACAGCCAGCGGTATGTTTAAAATTAATGACGCCGTAAGCCTCTCGGAAATTGAGCATATGAGCCATGATGACATCGACGAGATATTGGTGGGGGCTGATTTTCCGTTAGTTCATTTTGGAAAAGCAGTAGTTGACAGAGAGACAGGAATAAAGTTTGCTGACGGCTTTCACTTACCGCTGAATAAATGTCGTATAGACAGAAAGCCTGAGTTTGAAGAAAAAGACTTTGTGATGGATATAAATCCAAAGTACAGAAAGACATACAATGTATATATGGAAACAGCCAGCGGTCTGACTTTTCTCGGAGTCGCCTATTTCAGCGAGAAATACAAGAAGCTGGTGGCAGATAAGGTGTTTTATAAGAGGTGAACACGAAATGATAACTTTTAACAGCTTAGACCAAATAGAGAATACAGAAAATTGCGCCGTAGCGCTTGGAAATTTCGATGGAGTACATAAGGGACATCAGCAGCTCATATCCAGAGCTGTAGAAAAAGCAGAAGAGAAAGGTATAAAAAGTGCAGTATTTACTTTCTCCAACCATCCCAAGAGCCTGATACCGGGAGGCAAAAAGATTAAAAACATAATCTACAGCGATGAAAAGGCAGCATTGATTGAAAGACTGGGAGTGGATTATCTTTTCAATATAGAGTTTAATGAGACCATTCAAAAGATGGAACCGGCAGACTTTGTGGAGAAGTTGCTGGTGGACAAGTTTAAGGCAGAGGAAGTTTTCTGCGGTTTCAATTATCGATTCGGATATAAAGCGGCAGGAAGCGTGGAGCTTTTAAAAGAATGCGGCAAACGACTCGGCTTTTCCGTTAACGTTATCGACCCGGTCATAATCGACGGAGAAGTGGTAAGTTCCACATTAATAAGAGGACTGATAAAATCAGGAGAAGTAGACGAATGTTACAAATATCTCGGCCGCAATTATGATATAGGCGGTGAAGTTGTGGTGGGAAATCGTTTGGGAAAGAGCCTGGGATTTCCTACTTCCAACATCATGATAGATGAGACCATGGTAACTCCGCCTAACGGAGTATATATAACGTACTGCATATATAACGGCATCAGGTATCCCAGCGTTACCAATGTAGGAGTCAAGCCTACCGTCGGAGTTTACAAAAAAAACATGGAGACTCATATCTTTAATTTCAATAAGGAATTATACGGCAAATATATAAAAGTTGAATTCCTGAAGATGACCAGAGATGAAGTTAAATTTGCCAGCGTAAAGGAACTTTCGGAGCAAATCGCAAGGGATTGCCGGCAAGCAAAGGCCTATCACGGATTATAAGCATGCTGTGCAGGCTTCGATAGCATACGTGATTATTGTAGTCACATTTTCTTCTATCTGTTGTTGGCTGAATTTTTTTTAAAACTCAAATCAGACAACAAAACCCTGAAAAATCCATAATAAGTACGTCAGTTTTGTATGTTCGTTGGCTTTTGTAGGCATGCGGCCAAAACGGATTACAAAAAATTCAAAATTTGTTACCTGTTTTCTTAAATCAAAAACAAAAAGCCAACATCGGAAACCCTAGACGATCTTACAATCTGTCAGGACTTTTCTACGGTTTTAGCCTTTTTCAAAGGCTTACAATGATGCACAGAATAATCAGCAAAACAGCTAAGTTTGCTGATTTTTTTTATTTTTTGACTAAATTTCAGCAAAGACTGACTCTTTCGCACCACTCGGCGGCTCTATCGCTCCTATATTTTGGCACGATTTATAGGAGTATTCCTCCCCAAGAAATTTATATAATGTGGGAGCTGTTTGGCTGTTCTTTAGTGCGGTAATTCGTTGGAATTGCGCTGTTTTGGAGATTCCTTAGTGGATTCTTTGGCAATTTATGTATGTGAAAGTATTGTGAAAAAACTGGAAATAAGTTGACAGACAGCAAACTTAGTGATAGGATACTTAAAGAAATTTACTTAAAAAATTTTAAATAAAATTATTTAAATAAAATTTCTTAAATATTAATCAAATCAAAATTATTGAATGTAAAAAAGGAGAACAGACAAAATGGATTTTGAAAAAGTAAAAGAATTAATGGTAAATACATTAAATTGCGATGAAGCGAAAATCTTGCCGGAAGCAAAGCTATCTGAAGATTTGAAGATAGATTCACTGGATGCAGTTGAACTGGTTATGGCCATTGAAGAAGAGATGGGAATAAAAATACCTGACGAAGAGCTGGGAAATATGAAAACTGTAGAAGACATAATCAATTGCATTGAAAAGTATAAGGCATAATTATGGTAGATAAAGAAATTTTTGAACTGATAAATCGTTTTGAAAACAGCGGCCTGTCCGAACTGTCCCTCGAAGAGGAGGGAAGAAAGATACATATGAAAAAGGAATGGCAGCAGTCATATGCTGCCATTCCCGTGCAACCAGCCGAAGCCGCCGCGCCGAAGCCGCCGGCCGGTTTGCCAGCGGCTCCGGCGGCTGCAACATCTTCAGCGGAGCCAGCGGCTCCGGCGGCTTCGGCGGCGCAAGAAAATATAGAATTGATACGCTCGCCAATTGTAGGTATTTTTTATAAGGCGCCGTCACCGGATGAACCGGAATTTGCCGCGATAGGAGATAGAATATCAAAAGGCCAGACGTTATGCATAATAGAAGCGATGAAGGTGATGAACGAATTGAAATCCCCATGTGACGGCATCCTTCGCGCCGTAAACGGTATCAACGGACAGCTGGCTGAGTATGACCAAGTACTTTTTGAGGTGGAAAAATGCTGAAAAGAGTGCTGGTAGCCAACAGAGGGGAAATTGCCGTAAGGATAATAAGAGAATGCATAGATAACTCTGTTGAAGCTGTTGCCGTTTATTCTACTGAGGACAAGAACGCTCTCCACGTAGCCCTTGCTGCGAAGGCTGTGTGCATAGGCGGCCCCAGACCTCAAAACAGCTATCTCAATGCAGGTAACATCATAGAAGCTGCAAAAGCTACAGGGTGCGACGCTATTCATCCGGGATTTGGATTTTTGTCGGAAAACGGCGACTTTGCCGATTTATGCCAAGAGAACGGCCTAAAGTTCATCGGTCCCTCACCTCAAACCATAAAGCTTATGGGAGACAAAGCGTCAGCCAGAGAGCTTATGAAAAAAACGGGAGTACCGGTTATACCCGGTTCTGAAGGAATCATAGAAAACGTCGGTGAAGCCATAGACGTATCCGATGCGATAGGATATCCGGTGTTGTTAAAAGCCTCCGCAGGAGGAGGCGGCCGCGGTATGAGACGAGCTGACAGCAAGGAAGAAGTTGCAAAGCTGTTTTTTGAAGCGTCAGCCGAAGCTGAAAGCTGTTTCGGCGACGGAAGCCTTTATGTGGAAAAACTCATCGAAAATCCTCGCCATATAGAATTCCAGATATTAGCCGATGATTTGGGCAATATAATACATCTGGGCGAACGGGACTGCTCCATGCAGCGAAGAAATCAAAAGATCTTGGAAGAAGCTCCTGCTTGGCAGCTCGGCGACGAGCTTAGAAAAGCAATGGGTCGGGCGGCAGTGAAGGCGGCAGAGGCTGCCGGATACAAGGGCGCCGGAACTGTAGAATTCATAGTAGACAAGGATGATAATTTCTATTTTATAGAGATGAATACAAGAATACAGGTTGAACATCCCGTTACAGAGATGGTGATAGGAATCAATCTGGTAAGAGAACAGCTGAGAATAGCTTCAGGCCTGCCGCTTTCTATCCGCCAAGAAGATGTAAAGACAGACGGTCATGCCATAGAGTGCAGGATAACAGCTGAAAAAATATACGACGGATTTGCGCCGTGTCCCGGCAAAATAAGCTTTCTGCACCTTCCGGCCGGCCACGGTGTAAGGGTGGACAGCGCTCTATATACAGGGTGCGAAATAAGTCCGTATTATGATTCCATGGTGGCAAAGGTCATAGTAAAAGGAGACACCAGGCTGGAGGCCATAAGAAAGATGAGAAGAGCCTTAGGCGAAATGATCATTGAAGGCGTGGATACGATTCTTCCCATACAATATCTCTTGATGTACAACAGCGATTTTATGCGGGGCCGGTACGATACCGGGTTTGTAAGCAGGCACATGGAGGAATTGCTGTCCATATATGAAAAGGCAGGTGGAAAGGATGAATCCGTTAAGCAATCCGTTTAAGAAAAAGAAAGAAGTGCTTTCAGCCCTTAAAGATATCAAAGAAAATAACAGGAACATAATATGCCCGTCTTGCGGCACAAAGTATCCGGAAAGCATTTTAGCAGAAGAAATGTACGTATGCCCGTCTTGCAGCCACCATTTTAAAGTCAGCTCTTTTTACAGGATAAGGACTATGGTGGATCAGGGCAGCTTTAGAGAGATCTGTTCAGCCGTAACAGCAGGGAATCCCCTGGACTTTCCCGGATACGATGAAAAAATCAGCAAAACAAGAACGGAAACAGGCTTGAGAGAAGCGGTTTTGACGGGCGTCGGCAGGATAAACGGCGTCAAGACGGCGCTTTGCGTTATGGATAACAGGTTTATGATGGGGAGCATGGGAAGCGCTGTTGGGGAGAAGATAACACGCTGCTTTGAATATGCTACCAAGAAAAAACTGCCTATGGTGGTATTTTCGGCGTCAGGCGGAGCAAGAATGCAAGAAGGCATCCTTTCCCTTATGCAGATGGCAAAGACTTCGGCAGCAGTGGCCAAACACAGTGAAGCAGGGCTGTTATTTATATCAGTTATGACCAACCCCACCACAGGAGGCGTTACAGCCAGCTTTGCCAGCCTGGGAGATATAATCATTGGTGAGCCAGGAGCGCTTATAGGATTTGCAGGTCCGAGAGTCATAGAACAGACCATAGGTCAGACTCTTCCGGAAGGTTTTCAGAAGTCTGAATATTTGCTAGAACACGGCTTTTTAGATGCTGTAGTAGCCAGAAAAGACATGAAGAAAACCTTGGGATTTTTGCTTTCGGCCCATGAGAAAAACGAGAGGAGGTCCGCCAATGGACGCCGCTGAAAAGATGTTGCTGGCAAGAGACAGTCAGCGTCCTACTGCCAGAGAATATATAGAATACATATTCGATGACTTTTTCTATTTGGCAGGGGATAGACTTCACGGAGAAGATGGGGCTGTCATAGGAGGCATCGCTTTTATATCAGGCATGCCGGTGACCGTTATAGGCCATCAAAAGGGCAGAAGTCTTGATGAAAACGTCAAGCACAGGTTTGGAATGCCCAACCCTGAAGGATATAGAAAAGCCGTCAGGCTTATGAAACAGGCAGAGAAGTTTAACAGACCGGTCATAACCTTTGTGGACACGCCGGGAGCTTATCCTGGACTGGAGGCAGAGGCCGGAGGCCAGGGGGAGGCTATTGCTTCTTGCATAGCCGCGCTTGGCAGACTTAGGACGCCTGTAATTTCTGTGTTCATCGGCGAAGGCGGAAGCGGAGGAGCTTTAGCTTTCGGAGTTTGCGACAAGGTTATAATGCTGGAGAACAGCGTATTTTCCATACTGTCGCCTGAAGGCTTTGCCAGCATCCTTTGGAAAGATTCCTCCAGGTGGAGAGATGCTTGTCAGCTGATGAAAATCACGGCAAAGGATCTGAAAGCTTTAGGCATATGTGACAAAATATTGCCGGAACCTGAAGGAGGGGCTCAGGAAGATAAAATTGCAGTCTTTAAGGCGGTGCGCAGCGAGCTTGAAAAAAGCCTTGAAGAGTTTAGAGGCGAAAGCGGAGCAAAGCTGGCCGAAAAACGGTACAGACGTTTGCGGAATATAGGAAAAAATATAGACAAGAGGAAGGCGGACATCGGATAGTTGGAAGGAATAAAGATAATAGGAGCAGGCAGCTCCAAGGGAGATAGAATAGTAACCAACAGAGACATGGAGAAGCTTGTAGATACCAGCGATGAATGGATAAGGTCAAAATCCGGCATCCGTTCCCGGTACTTCGCAGAAAGCCTTTCCAATGCGGATATGGCTTGCCAAGCAGCAAAAGAAGCGCTGAAGGACGCCAATGTCAAGCCGGAGGAAATTGCAGCTTGCATAGTATGCACCTTTACGCCTGACAACCATACGCCGGGAGTTTCCTGTGAGGTGGCCGGCAGGTTGGGCCTTCCCGAGTCTGCTTTGAGCTTTGACGTCAACGGTGCATGCTCCGGATTCATCTATGGATGCGTTATAGCCAGGGGCCTTGTAAGCAGTATCGATGGCAAGT
The DNA here is from genome assembly GCA_900540145.1 of uncultured Eubacteriales bacterium. GTDB lineage: Bacteria > Bacillota > Clostridia > Peptostreptococcales > Anaerovoracaceae > Fimisoma. The sequence goes on along the minus strand of UQEW01000010.1, from coordinate 28,433 downwards.
ATGTTCTTGTGATAGGAAGCGAGAAGATTTCGCCGCTGGTAGATATGACAGACAGAAGCACTTGCGTATTGTTTGGCGACGGCGCGGGAGCTGTAGTGCTCCAAAAGGATTCAGCGGCAGACTTTGCGTATAACGGCGGACTGGTTTCTGACAACCGGGTATTGAGATGCGACGGGAAGGAACATTTTATAAGAATGGAAGGACAGGAGGTCTACAGATTTGCTGTAAGCAAGGCTTCCGCCAGCATAATGGCTCTTATGAAAGAACAAGGCCTTGATGATGAGCACATCGATTACTACGTGTGTCATCAAGCCAACGAAAGGATAGTCGATAATGTGGCAAGGCGCATATCAGGCAGCAGCCGTAAATTTTTCAAAAATCTTTACAACTACGGCAATACATCTGCTGCCAGCATCCCTATAGCCATAGCCCAAATGAGAGCAGAAGGCCTCCTTAAAGGCAGAAAAAGATTGATTTGCGCCGGATTCGGAGCCGGCTTGACCTATGGAAGCATGTACATAGAGTACCATGAAAAATCAGATTTTAGCAAAAGGTAGAAATTATGAGAATCAATGAAATTTTAAACATAGAATTTCCCATATTGCAAGGCGGTATGGCCAACATTGCGACAGGAGAATTTGCGGCAGCCATATCGGAAGCAGGCGCTTTGGGAATCATAGGAGCCGGAGGCATGAGCGCAGAGAGTCTCAGAGAAGAGATAAGACGCTGCAAATCCCTGACTACGCAGCCTTTTGGAGTTAACATAATGCTCATGAACCCGGACGCAGATAAAATGGCTGACTTAATAATTGAAGAACGTGTTCCTGTAGTTACTACAGGAGCCGGAAATCCGGGAAAATACGTAAAACAATGGAAAGAGTCAGGGATAAAAGTTTTCCCCGTAGTATCCAACGTCGCTTTAGCCAAAAGGCTGTCATCTCTGGGCGCAGATGGGTTGATAGCTGAAGGCTGTGAGAGCGGCGGACATATAGGCGAGCTTACGACTATGGCTTTGGTGCCTCAAGTATGCGATGCAGTGGACATACCTGTTATAGCGGCAGGAGGCATAGGAGACGGAAGACAGATGGCAGCAGCCTTTGCACTGGGCGCTTGCGGCGTTCAGGTGGGTACTTGTCTTCTGGTGAGCGAAGAATGCCCCATACACGAAAACTATAAACAGGCAATTATTTCTGCCAGAGACAGCAGCACCACGGTTACCGGCAGGTCTGCCGGCGCTCCTGTACGAGTCATAAAAAATCCCATGACAAGAGAATATCTGGAGATGGAGAAGAATGGCGCTGACTTGATGGAACTGGAAAAGTTTACTTTAGGCTCCCTAAAGAAGGCTGTATTTGAAGGCGATACTAAAAACGGCTCCCTCATGGCGGGACAGGTGGCAGGAATGATGAAAGAAATTCTTCCTGCCAGGAAGATATTTGAAAACATGATGGAAGGTTATACAAGATGTCAGCGTTAGATAGGCTTGAGCGTCCGTTGATACAGGGAGGAATGGGAATAGGAGTTTCCATGGGTAATTTGGCCGGAGCTGTAGCAGCTGAAGGCGCTATGGGAGTGATCTCTACGGCCAACATAGGGTTTACAGAAGAAGACTTTTGGGAAGCTCCTGACGACGCGGCAGAACGTTCCCTTAGAAGAGAAATACGAAAAGCAAAAAACATTTCAAAGGGCAAAGGACTTTTGGCCATCAACGCCATGGTGGTGACCAATAATTACGAGCGCATGGTAAGAGTTGCGTGTGAAGAGGGCATAGACGCCGTAATATCAGGCGCAGGAATTCCTCTGGAGCTCCCTGGGATACTGGGCGGCAGCGGAGTTATAGCGGCGCCTATAGTATCTTCAGCCAAAGGAGCAAAAACCATAGCTAACTTTTGGCTCAAGAGATTCGGCAAAAAGCCGGATTTCATCGTAGCAGAAGGGAGCCTGGCCGGCGGACATCTGGGCTTTGACGAGCAGGACCTTATAAACGGCCGCTGCCAATCTTTGAAGACCATAGTATCAGAAATAAAAGACTTGTTTTCTGATATTCCGCTGTTTGCAGGCGGAAGCGTGTTCGACAGGTCAGACATAGAGGCGGTGATGGAAGCCGGAGCTGATGGCGTGCAGATAGCTACCAGATTTATCGCTACAAAAGAATGCGATGCGTCAGAAAAATTCAAGCAAACCATAATCGAGGCAAAAGAAGAAGATATGGTGATATTGAAAAGCCCTGTAGGAATGCCGGGGCGTGGGTTGCTCACACCTTTAGTGCAAAAAGCGAAAGCAGGTTTGCGTACGCCGCCTATAAAATGTATCAATTGCATCAGGACGTGCAATCCTGCAACTACGGTTTACTGTATAAACAGAGCATTGATAGAGGCTTTTAAAGGAAACCTTCAGGAGGGACTTTTTTTCTGCGGCGGCAATGTAGGCCGGGTGAAGGAAATGACCACGGTGAAAGACCTTATAGATGAATTGTTTCCCAGAAAAATCTCTCCCGGAAATTTTCCTGCCGGGCTATAGAATAAGGAGAAAGATATGAAATTAGGATTGTTGTTTGCAGGTCAAGGAAGTCAGAGACCGGCTATGGGAAAAGATTTTTATGAACAATATCCGGCATTCAGAGACATCTTTGACTATCTGACTGAGGATGAAAAGAGAGCGGCCTTTGACGGACCGGCCGAAAAACTTTCAGATACCAGATATACTCAGCCGGTGATGGTGGCATTTGCCGCAGGGGTCACTGCCCTTCTTAAAGAACAAGGAATTAAACCGGATATGACCTTAGGCCTCAGTCTCGGCGAATATTCTGCTCTTTCAGCGGCGGAAGTTTTCACTCCCGAGGAGACAGTTAACATCGTCAGAAAGAGGGCCGAGGCTATGAGCAAAGCTTCAGAAGGCATAGACTGCGCTATGATGGCCGTGCTGGGCGGAGAAAGAAATCTCGTGGAAGAATGCTGCATAGAAGCCTCCAATCTTACGGGAAAGAAAGTCCAGGCTGTAAATTTCAACTGCCCCGGACAGATAGTCATATCCGGCCTGACTGAAGCAGTTGAGCAAGCATCCAAACTGCTGATGGAAAAGGGCATAAAAAGATGCCTTAAACTTCCTGTAAGCGGACCTTTCCATACTGACTTTATGAAGCCGGCAGGCGCGGTTCTCAGGAATGTATTTGACCGTATGGAAAATTTAGAAGAAAGGCCGATGAGATTTCCCGTTGTATTCAACGCTACAGGCAGCATGAAAAAAGATGAGGAAACCATAGCCGATTTGCTTGTCAGACAAGTTTCATTTCCTGTGCTTTTAGAGGATTCCATAAGGCTGATGAAAAAAGAAGGCATAGATATTGCGTTAGAAATCGGGCCCGGAAAGACTTTGTCAGGATTTGTAAAAAAGACAGCCCCGGATATTGAAACGCTCAATATAGAGTCAGCCTGCGATTTTGAGGATGTAATGAGGCAACTGACCGGCGCAAAGTAAAATATGCCGGCGGAAAGGAAAGAAAATGAAAGGGAAGACAGTTATAATAACAGGAGGCGCAAGGGGGATCGGAAAGGCTGCTGCCCTTAAGCTGGCGTCTCTCGGAGCCAACCTGGTAATAAATTATTTGGGAAATGATAAGGCTGCATCTGAAACGGAAGAAGCTTGCAAGCAACTGGGGGCGGAAATCCTGTTGATAAAAGGCGATGTGGCCTCGGCAGAGCAATGTGAAAAAATTGCAGCAGCAGCTTTGGAGCGTTTCGGAAGGATAGATGTGCTGATAAATAACGCAGGCATAACAAGAGACGGCCTTCTGATGAGAATGGAGGAGAAAGATTTTGACTCTGTCATAAATACAAATCTTAAGGGTACTTTTCTCATGACAAAGGCGGTAAGCCGGCAGATGCTCAAACAGCGTTACGGAAGGATAATCAACATGGCCAGCGTAGTGGGAATAACAGGCAACCAAGGGCAGGCTAACTATTCAGCCAGCAAAGCAGGGGTAATAGGCCTTACTAAATCCTTCGCTCTGGAAGTGGCAGCTAAAGGCATTACAGTAAACGCCGTTGCCCCTGGATTTATTGAAACCGACATGACAGACGCCATGACAGATGCAGCCATAGAAGCGGCTAAGGCTCTTATTCCGGCTAAAAGAATGGGAAGTCCGGAGGACGTGGCAGAGGTAATTGCATTTTTAGCATCAGAGCAAAGCGGCTACATAACAGGTCAGACAGTATGCGTGGATGGCGGGATGTGCATGAGATAACGCCACGGCGGTTACGGAATTTATAGTATGCGTTTGATGTAACCCATTGAAAACAGCAGGAGGAAAAGCTATATGAAAAAGAGAGTTGTAGTAACCGGTATAGGCGCTGTTTCGCCCATAGGAAACGATGTTTCCGCCATGTGGGAAAACGCCAAGGCCGGCTTATGCGGGATAGATTTTATTAAAAGCTTCGATACTTCAGAGCATAAAGTAAAGATAGCCGGAGAAGTAAAAGGGTTTGACCCGTGCGATATAATGGATAAAATGCAGGCCAGGAGAACCGCCAGGTTTACTCAGCTGGCTTTGGCAGCTGCTCATCAGGCCTTCGACCAGAGCGGCCTGGATATGGAAAAAGAAGACCGTACCAGATGCGGAGTCAACATTTCCAGCGGAATTGGAGGCCTGGGAGTTATTGAAGAAGAACACAGCAAAGGCTTGAAGCGAGGATTCGATAAAGTCTCGCCGCTCTTTGTACCTATGGCTATCACCAATATGGCAGCGGGAATGGCAGCCATAGAGTTTGGATTTAAAGGAAGTTGCCAGTGTATAGTCACAGCTTGCGCTTCAGCCACCAACGCCATAGGAGAAGCTTTCAGACAGATAAGAGACGGATATCAGGATATCATGATGACAGGCGGTTCGGAAAGCTGTGTGTCAGAACTGGGCATAGGCGGGTTTACTTCCATGAAAGCTCTTTGCGAGAACAATACGCCGGAGAGGGCGTCTATACCGTTTGATAAAGAAAGAAGCGGTTTTGTGATGGGCGAAGGCGCAGGAGTGCTCATATTGGAAGAATACCAGCATGCCGTCAAAAGAGGCGCGCGCATACTGGCTGAGGTAGCAGGATACGGAGTAAGCTGCGACGCTAATCATATGACAGCGCCGCTGGAGGATGGCAGCGGCGCGGCTCAGTGCATGACAGCGGCGATAAAGGATGCTATGCTGGAAAAGGAGCAGATAGGCTACATAAACGCTCACGGCACTTCAACTCCCATGAATGACAAATGCGAGACTTTGGCGGTAAAGCAGGCTTTTGGGGAGCATGCTTATAACTTGGCCATTTCTTCCACCAAATCTATGACAGGACATCTTTTGGGAGCCTCAGGCGGAATAGAAGCCATAATTACGATTGCTGCGCTGAAGGAAGGATTTTTGCCTCCAACCATAGGATACAAGGTGCCTGACATGGATTGTGATTTAGACATAGTCGCAAACAAAGGTAGAACAGCCAATATTGAATACGCCATGTCCAATTCCCTCGGCTTTGGCGGCCATAATGCTTCGATTATTTTCGGGAGGTACGAAGAATGATGCTGAATTCAGAACAGATAAAAGAGATAATCCCTCATAGATATCCGTTTCTTCTGGTGGACAAGATAGTCGATATGGAGCCGGGACAATGGGCAAAAGGAATAAAATGCGTATCAGCCAATGAAATGTATTTTATGGGACATTTTCCTGAAAGACAGATAATGCCGGGGGTGCTCATCGTGGAAGCGCTGGCTCAGACGGGAGCAGTAGCTATACTATCTTTGCCTGAGAACAAAGGAAAGCTTGCAGTTTTCGGCGGCATCAAGAATTTTCGCTTCAAGGAGCAGGTGGTTCCGGGAGATGTGCTCGAGCTTCATTGCGAAATAATAGAAAAGCGAGGACCGGTGGGATTCGGCAAAGCGGTTGCCAAGGTAGGAGACAAGGTGGCTGCTGCAGGAGAAATAACATTTGCCATAACGGAATGATATATTTATTGCTTTAGATTGGTAAAAATCATTTGAATAATATTGACGGTTTTGATAAAATAGGGGCGAAGGAAGGTAATACAATGCTGGAAGAAAGTTTTGCAGAGATTTATACCAAGTTCAAATTGAGTCTTTATGCGAAAGTATTCAGGCAGTTTGACGACAATCACGACGGCTTGTCTGCCGTGGAGGTTTTTTGTGTTGAAGTGATATATGCTTTAGGCAAGCCTACCGTTAACGAATTTGCCACTTTCTGCAAGCTTTCCGCGCCCAATGCCGCCTATAAGATTAACAATCTCGTTCGCAAAGGTTATATAACTAAAAGCAGGAGCACCGAAGATAAACGGGAATATCATCTGGACGTGACAGAAAAATATATGAAGGATTACGGCATAACATATGATTACATGAATGTAGTCATGCGGCGCATCAGGGAAAGGTTTTCGGCAGAGGAGGTCAAAGCTCTCGAAGGCGTTTTAGACGTTATCGCTACAGAATTGATGCCCGAAGTTAAGCTCAACAGGACTTTTGAAATGAACTTAAAATAGAAAACAGTTTTTTTTGACATCGTGTTAGATTGAACTAACACGGCGTTTTTTTATTTTGGAAAAAAAGTGCGATATGCTTTAAACGTATTTAACAGAATTTAACAGAATTATGGTGATATCTTTACAGAGCGTATGGTATTATTCAAGAAAATATTCATATGCCTTAGATAAGGAGAATTTAAAAATGAACAAGAGATCGCCCTTCATGGAAAAATCTTTGATGTTAGGCTCAGCGTTCAGAGAAAAGATAAAAGACAATAAAACGAGGACTGTAGGTATTTTGCTGATTTTACAGCAGGCGTTATGATGGGCCTTTCTGTAGGAATTCTGCTGGTTGGAATTCTTGCAACGCTGATTTCTTTTATAAGAAAGCGAGAGAGGAATTAAGAAATAAAATATTTTTATTTAACTTAAATAGATTTGAATAATCTTGCATTCACTCAAAACACTAACCCCACGAATTCTTGGATTTTATATTTTTTTATAGGGCTGACTCCTATAAATATGCTCATATAAAGAAAATTTATAGGAATACTGAGGAGTGATAATAGCGAAAGCTTCATAAGCTTACACCTTATTAAGCGCTTCTATTGACACGGTTGGACAGGATTCGACATACTCTGGCATGATAACTCTGGAATCGACAATCTCACAATTAAGAAAAGTTAACTGGCAGCCTGAATTTTTATGCATTTAGTAAAATAAAGTCTCCACTCCCTTTGCAAAAACCCTATAAAATCATGGAAAAGTAAAAAATTTATAGGGGTGGCTCCTATAAATTTCGCATTTTTTTAAAAAAAAATAGGGTTGTAAAGGGACAATGGGCAAGGAGGACAAATAGTGTCAGGAGTGCGAAGGGCTACAGAATATGATATATAAAATAGCATCTTAATATTAGGTAAAAAAGTGGTACGTCCCTGATTTATGATATTTTGATTTTACTTGAGTATTCTTTATGACGGTGGTACAATATAGAAAATCGTGAAAAAGGCAGATGGAGGATAAATGGAAAAAAACATAAGAGAAGCAGTGGAAGCTAAGACAAGAGAACTTATCGATGCACCTACATGCAGCAAAGAAACTAAAGAAGCTGCTGAACGCTGGCTTGCGGCCCTGGGTACCGATGCCGAAAAGAGCCAGACGGAAAGTTATATAAAAGAGCTGGAAGAGGATATAATGCCAATCGATCAACTGATAGCTTTTGCCGGTTCAGAAAAAGGGAAGGAATATTTTGGAGCGGACACAGCTGCAGGCATCGAAGCTCATGCGAAGGAGATAAAGGCTGCAGGCGGCGAGTACTGCGATTGCCCGGCTTGCCTTATTGTTAAGGATATCCTTGACCAAAAGGATGAAATGCTCAAATAAAAGATATAAAAAAGAATGGTTTGGGAAAACCATTCTTTTTTGTTATATATTAGGACAAAATGCAAAAAAAATATACATAATGTATTATTTATAGACAATACTATTAAATTTGCCTTGACAGGAAAAATCACGCGACAACATTTGCAAAAGTATAATGCGACTCATAATTAAAGAAAGAAGTGGGTGGAAAGCTAAAATAGGAGTTATCTATATAGCTTCGAGCCTGTCTCTGGAAAGAGAATGGCACATGGCTTTGCCTGAAGATGTTTCGTTTCATACGGCGAGAATTTCCATCGATGGCGACAGCGCAGGTAAGGAAGACATTTGGAATATGGTCAACTCCTGTAGAGTTGAGGAACTTTCCAGACAGCTTGCCTCTTGTGAAGTCGATGTTATAGTATTTGCATGTACAGCAGGAAGCTTTTTGGGCGGACCCGGCTGGGATGAAAAGCTGGCCAAAAGAATTTCCGATGCGGCAGGCGGCATACCGGCTACAACAACTTCTACAGGCCTCCTTCAAGCGCTGACTTTGGCAGGTTGCAAGAAGATAAATATGGCAACTCCTTATGAGGACAATATAAATGCTGAAGAGAAAGCTTTCGTCGAGGCTATGGGAGTTGAGGTGGCGAATTTGATAGGCGAGCAATGTGCACTTGATACCGATATTGTAAAGGTGTCGCCGGAACGTTATGCTTGCTCCATAATGGAAATGTATGAGAAAACGCCGGATATAGACGGCGTGTTCATCAGCTGTACCAATTCAAGAACCATAGAACTTATCGATGTAATGGAAAAGAAGCTGGGAATTCCTGTTTTCTCCAGCAATCAAGTTTCCCTTTTTTCGGCTCTTAAGCTGATAGGATATAAAGGTTCCGTGAAAGGTTATGGTTCTTTGTTCGACATGCTGTAGATTTGATACATTGCAAGCTTGCAAGTTGTAATAAAAAAATAATAGACAAAACAGATTTGATATGTTAATATAAATTGTTAGAAATTTTACCTTTCGCTTTGTTATACGACGCTCCGACGGTTTACAAGGCGATGGGCGTATAGAAAAAGGAGACAAAACAGATGATTACAAAAGAAATCAAACAGCAGATAATCAAAGATTATCAGTTAAAAGAAGGAGATACAGGTTCTCCGGAAGTGCAAATCGCCGTTCTGACTTACAGAATCAACGATTTGAATGAACACTTGAAAGTTCATAAGAAGGACTATCATTCAAGAAGAGGCCTTTTGAAGATGGTAGGACAGAGAAGAAATCTGCTTGCGTACCTGAAGGAGAAGGATCTGGAAAGATACAGAACTCTTATAACTCGTTTAGGACTGAGAAAGTAGAATTATTTACTTAGGAAATTTAAGCGGGGAAAACATATCCCCGCTTTAATTTTTAACTTTTAAATTTGTAAAAACAAAGCCAAAAAAGAATTAGAGTGAATCAGAAAGAAGAGAGGAAAATTAACAGGAGGTAGTTGTTAATTATGGCAAGATTTGAAGATTACAGAGTATTTAAGACGGCGGTGGGAGGAAGACTTCTGCAGCTTGAAATCGGTAAAGTGTGCGAGCAAGCCAATGGACAAGTTATGGTTAAATACGGAGATACCGTTGTAAACGTAACAGCTTGCGCTTCAAAAGAACCGAAGCCGGACATCGACTTTTTCCCACTTTCGGTGGATTATGAAGAGAGAATGTATGCCGCCGGAAAGATACCGGGAGGCTTTATCAAGAGAGAAGGAAGACCAAGCGAACACGCTATATTGTCGTCAAGACTGATAGACAGACCTATACGTCCGCTGTTCCCGAAGGGATATTATAACGACGTAGTGGTAGTAGCCACAGTAATGTCTGTGGATTTAGACTGTTCACCTGAAATTTGCGGTATGATAGGCTCTTCTGTAGCGCTGGCCACCTCAGATATACCATGGGACGGCCCTACAGGCTCAGTTAAAGTGGGAAGAGTAGACGGACAGCTTATCATAAATCCGACGCTGGAGCAGAGAGAGGCTTCTGATATGGATATTACAGTATCAGGAACCAAGGACGCTATCATGATGGTAGAAGCAGGAGCTAACGAAGTCCCTGAGATGGAAATGTTAGACGCTATCCTCTTTGCCCACGAAGAAATAAAGAAGATAGTAGCTTTCATAGAAGAGATTGTAAAAGAGGTAGGAAAACCAAAGCAGGACGTAGTTTTGTACAAGCCTCTTGAAGAAATAGATCAGGCTGTAAGGGAGTATGCTGCTCCTAAGATGAGAGAAGCCATACAGACTCCTGACAAACTTGAGAGACTGGAAAACATGGATGCTGTTGAACTGGAGACTAAAGAGCATTTCGCAGAAATATATCCTGAAGGCAGCAAAGACATAGATACGGTTCTTTACAATATTACAAAAGAGACTGTCAGAGCTATGATAATGGACGAAGGCATCAGACCTGACAATAGAAAGCTGGATGAAATCAGACCTATCTGGTGTGAGACCGGCATTTTGCCTAGAACTCACGGAACGGGACTTTTCAAGAGAGGTCAGACTCAAGTTCTGTCGGTATGTACTCTGGCTCCTGCCAGCGAAGCACAGGTTATAGACGGTATTACAGAGCAGACTTCAAAGAGATATATGCACCACTATAATTTCCCTGGATTTTCTGTAGGAGAAGCAAAAACTGCCAGAAGTCCGGGAAGAAGAGAAATCGGACACGGCGCTTTGGCTGAAAGAGCTTTGGTCCCTGTACTTCCAAGCGTAGAAGAATTCCCTTATGCTATCAGAGTAGTGTCAGAAGTCCTTTCCTCCAACGGCTCAACTTCCATGGGCTCCACCTGCGGTTCATGCCTGGCTCTGATGGATGCAGGCGTGCCTATAACCAGGCCGGTAGCAGGAATCGCTATGGGACTTATAGAAAGAGTAAAAGAAGACGGAACTTCGGAATTTGCTATTCTTTCCGATATCCAGGGCATGGAAGACTTCCTGGGCGACATGGACTTTAAGGTTACGGGAACAGAAGTCGGCGTAACCGCTATACAGATGGATATAAAGGTACACGGTCTGTCCAGAGAAATACTCGAAAAAGCTTTAAATCAAGCTAAAGAGGGCAGAATGTACATCATGAGCAAAATGATGGAAGAAATACAGGAGCCGCGTCCGGAACTGTCCAAGTATGCTCCGCGTGCTCTTACTATGAATATCGATCCTGACAAGGTAAGAATAGTCATCGGACCGGGAGGCAAGACTATCAATAAGATCATTGAAGATACAGGAGTTAAGATTGATATTTCAGAAGACGTTCCAGGTCTTGTAAGCATCTACAGTGTGGACCAGGCCAGCGCAGACGCTGCAAAACGTGAAATCGAATTGCTCACTAAGGAAGTGGAAGTCGGAGAAGTATATGAAGGCGTTGTTACCAGGATTATGAGCTTTGGCGCGTTTATCGAAATACTTCCGGGCAAGGAAGGCCTGCTGCACATTTCCAAGATGGCCAAAGGCAGAGTTGAGAAAGTCGAAGACGTCATGAACGTGGGAGATAAGGTTGAAGTCAAGGTATATGAGATTGACAGCCAAAACAGAATCAATCTGCTGAGAACCAGCTATCCGGACGAAAAATAGTGATTGAGAATTCCTCTTATGGTTATTTTGATTTGACCATAGGAGGATTTTTTATGCGGAAAACGGTTTGCCGCATAGGCTGCTGAGGCTTATGGGCTTATTAACTTATTAACCTACTAACCTACCAGACTACTGACTTTATTAACTGCGCATATACGGGTAAGGGGTATAAAAAGTAGATTTTGCAGAAAAATGTTGCATAAAAAATCAGTTGCCGGTAAATTTTACAGCATTTCATTTTTATTGATTGTATATACAAAAATCGTTTTATATCTTCTTACAAATGTTTATAAAACTAAAGAAAAATTCTTGATTTTCAATAGTTTCCACATTTTACAAATATCTTCTCATATATCTGTATAAGTTAGTTTTGTAAAGTCGGGCACAAGTTTACCATCACAAAACAGTGGATAGACATAAACATTAGGAGATATGCTACATGCACAAAGACGATTGAGAATTATTCTTGTATTTATATTGTAATGTTATGTACTAGATGTTCAATAAGCTTTATAATCGAAGAGTTTCCACGCTAAAATTAATAAGGCAAAGTATTTATATCTTTTCCCTCAAAATACCCTTTAGTTGCGTACCATTTTAAAAGGGGTAATCATAACTAAATAAAGATATATTAATTATTCATTACTTCCTGTGCTTTTCGTAGAAAATAGTATTTTAGAAAAACAGAGAAAATACAGCCCTATCATGTAACATGTTCCAACAAGGTAAAGACCAAAAGAATGTTAAAATTCCGTAGCAAATATAGAAAAAAGTATCTTGCTTCTATGCCTACTACGGAACTTTGCTTGTTGCAATATCATAAATTAGAAGTTATTTGATTTCTTTCCGTTACATTTAGAACAAAGTACCTGTAAATTTGAAGGGATTGATTTTCCGCCTTTTGAAACAGGAATAATATGATCAATATGTAATCCAACTTCATCTGGCATATATTTACCACATAATTGGCAAGTATAATTATCTCTTTTTTTAATCCGGTCTTTCAATTCTTTTGTCATAAATTTTCTTTGTTCTTTAGAGTGATATTCATTCAAAGTGCATTGAAAATTAATCTCTGAAAGCAATTCGTATCTTTCCATCACTTGTCTAAGGCTATATTCTACTCTATTAACTTCAACATCAACTTTATAGGGCATTTTTACATAATTTCTCTGTTTATAGCGCGTTTGACTTCTTATTAGTGAAAAGATAAACATATGCTCATCATCTATTATTTTAAAGTACTGTTTTTGTCTCCAAGACTTGAGCAATGACTTTGATATCTTCTTTTCCGTTTCTTCCTTCCAGACTTGAATATATCTATAATGATTTTGGAATATTGTAATAGGATACTTACACAAATATCTATCGACTTCATCTATAAATTGCACTTTGCGTTTACGTGATATATCTATTCTAATTACTTTATAAGGATATTCATAAGGATTTCTAAAAATCCAATATATAACAAATCCAAGAAAAAATGCAATTATGAAAAAAATCAGATACAATTCCATTTTTATCCTTTGACAATCTTTAATATAAATAAAGAAAACAATTTCTACAACTTTTCATAAATCGTGAATTATTTATGATTTTTCTGCTATTAAAGAATAGCAGAGATAGCAGCCCTCGTCAACATTAAAGAGAAACAGAATTTACTACTCGTCGATGGATACGCCTAATTCTGTTTACATGACAAACAAGAGAATGAAACCATTCACTATGGTGCAGGGAGCCATCGCTATCGCATTGTAGTGCAGCATGCGACTTTTCTGCTGAACGTGAAAAACGCCCAAGCTTTATTATTGAAGCCTATAAAGATAAATCTAAATCTTCGGCACTTGCGTGAAAGTAGCGCCGGAGATTTTTTACAATATCACATCATTATCCGTATAGATAGGCACCCAGTGCTTTTCAGCGATGAATTTAGCCACACCGTCGGCGTCCTTGTCCTTGAGCAGCTGCAGTATTTGGCGGTGTTCATCGTTGATGGTAAAAAGCACATCCATGGCATTATCTTCAACTGACTCGGTGTACGTTTTGCTGATCAGCTTATTTTTGGCAGTTTCGATAAAGCCTATGAGAGCTTTATTGCCGCATTTATATATGTATGCCTGGTGAAAAGCCATCTGCTGTTTGTGGTACATTTCAAAGTTCTTCGCTTTTATAGCAAGGTCTATGGAATCGATGTAGAATGACATGTCGGCGTAGTCGTGTTTAGTCAGCTTGTCGCAGGCCAGTCTGGCGGCCGCAGCGTCAAGAGCGCCTATGACGGTGTACAGCTCCTTGATTTCCTTGGGAGTGATAGCCTTGATAGTGAAGCCTTTCCTGGATTTGTTCTGTATTACACCTTCAGCGGCAAGCTGTATAAGAGCTTCTCTTACAGGGGTACGACTTATGTCCAGCTCGGTACAAATGTCGTTTTCACTTATTCTCTCGCCCGGCAGAAGCTTGCCTTCTCTTATGGCTTCTGCAATATAGTCGTATACATGGTCTTTTAATGTTTTGAATTTTTCCATAATCGTGTATTCCTTTTTACATAATAAAATAATATATATTAATTCAATACAAAAAGTCAATACGTCAAACAATGTTATAAAAACACGCTTATCAGGCAATAACTAATATTGTTTATGAATTTAGTTGCCGGACTTTAGGAGGTATTGACCGATATGAATGAAAACAGAACTGAAAGTTCTCATGGACAACTGAGCTTTTGGGCTTTAGCCGCAGTAATAACAGGCTCCACTATAGGAAGCGGTATTTTTACCATAACTGCAGATATGGCTTCAGGAGGAGCGCACACAGGTGCAGTCTTGATAGGATGGCTGATATGCGGAGTGGGAATGATGGGGCTCATGATGTCATATTTTGGCCTTAACAGAGTCAGACCTGATTTGACCAACGGTGTGTACAGCTATGCCAGAGAAGGATTCGGAGAATTTATAGGATTTAACTCGGCATGGGGATATTGGCTCAGCGCTCTTTTGAGCAACGTATCATATATGACACTTTTATTTGGCGCCATAGGATATTTTTTTCCTGTGTTTGGAAGCGGAAATAATATCATATCCATAATATGCGCTTCAATAGTAGTATGGCTGCTGAACTGGCTGGTCCTTCAAGGCGTCAAAGAAGCGGCCGCCATATCTATCATCACCACCATCGCCAAATTGGTTCCTATTTTGGTGTTTGTTGTGGCGGTTATTTTCGTTAAGGCTTTTGACCCTGACATATTTTTTGACAATTTTTGGGGAGATGGAAGTATGTCTCTCGGGGCGCAGATAAAAGAAACCACATCAGCTACAGTGTGGTCATTTATCGGCATAGAAGGAGCCGTAGTTCTCTCCGGCAGAGCAAAGAGAGCGGAGGATGTTGGAAAAGCCTCTATAACTGCTTTTTTGGGAATTTTGGCCATATACGTTATTGTGGCAGTGCTCAGCCTTGGAGTTATGCCTATAAGTCAGCTGGCGTCACTGGAAAATCCTCAGATGGCCGGTATCCTTGAGTATGCGGCAGGCCCATGGGGCGCTGCGGTGGTCAACGTAGGAGTTATATTATCTCTTGCGGGAGCGCTGCTGGGATGGACCATAATAGCAGCCGACTGCCCTTATTCGGCGGCTAAACAAGGGGTGTTCATGAAAGCCTTTGCCAAGTCAAACAAACACAGCTCGCCGTCATTTTCCCTGTATCTGACCAACGGTATCATACAGCTGTTTATCATAATCGGATATTTCAGCGCTTCGACTTATCAGGCATTTTATACTTTGAGCACAGCAATGATAATGATTCCGTATCTGTTCAGTGCGGCATATTATCTGAAAGTTACATTGAGAGGAACAGGCTTTGAGGACGGAAACGGAGGTTCTTTGACAGCGGCCAGAATCTTCGCCTTGATAGGAACCATTTACGGAATTTGGATGCTGTATTCGGGAGGACTGGACTATGTTCTTATTACAACCGTGTTGTACGCTCCCGGGCTTATAATTTATTATCTTGGCAAAAGAGAGAGGGGAGAGAAAATTTTCAATCATTCCTGGGAGGCAGTTATTGCCGTGTTAATCGTCATAGCGGCCGTTGTATCCATATATCTTATAAGCACCCATGTACTCAATCCTTTTTAAATATGCAGCAGATGAGGTACAGCGCTGCATTTACGACTACTACAGTAGCGCCGACAGGGGTGGAGAACAGTATGGACAGGCTTATGCCTATTACGGATGCAGCTACTGCTATGACGGCAGAGGCCATGATGACTTTTTTGAAGCTGGAAAACAGACGCATGGCTGTCAATGATGGAAAAACTATCAGGGCGGATGTAAGAAGGGCTCCTACTAGGTTCATGGCCAATACTATTATTATAGCTGTGATTACAGCTATAAGCAGATTGTACAGTTCTGAGTTTATGCCTGTAGCTTTTGCAAAGGTTTCGTCAAAAGTAACTGCGAATATTCTGTTATACATGAATACGAATATGAGAATTACGATGACAGACATGATCACGCAGAGGATTATGTCTGTTTGACTTAAAGTGAGTATAGACGTGGAGCCGAACAAAGTGCTGCAAACGTCTCCGGAAATATTGGCTGACGTGGAGAACATGTTGAGAAGAAGATATCCTACAGCCATGGCTCCGGCTGACAGCATTGCTAATGCAGCGTCACCTTTTACGCCCGAACCGCTGCGGCTTTTTTTCAGCAACAGTATGGCACATACGATGGTGACAGGCATCACCAAAGTCATTTCGTTGGAAAGGCTCATAACGGCGGCGATAGCCATAGCGCCAAAGGCTACATGAGAGAGACCGTCGCCTATGAAAGAAAATCGCTTCAGCACCAGGATGACGCCAAGAAGAGATGAGCACAAAGCGATGAGAATTCCTGCTATAAAAGCGTATCTTACAAAGGGAAAGGAAAGATATTCAATTAGCTGCTGAAATATATTATTCATTGAAACTTATTTCCTTTCCTATATTTAAAGTCTTGTTGGCATAGAGCTGCGCGGCGTTCAAATCATGGGTTATCATTACTATGGTCATGCCATCACGGTTGAGAGCTTTGATACAATCATACAGTTCTTCAGTGGCAGAGGGGTCCAGGGACGCTACAGGCTCATCCAGAAGGAGCATTTTAGATGCAGCGCACAAAGCACGGGCCAAAAGAACCCTTTGCTTTTGACCTCCCGACAGATCTCTGTAGCACTTGGAAGACAGGTGTTCTATTCCAAGCTTTTTCATATTGCTTTCGGCAATTTTTTTCTGTTCTTTTGTGTAAAAGGGACTCCTGCTTGATTTGTTTAGACAGCCTGACATTACGATTTCACGCACCGATGCAGGGAAATCCTTTTGCAGCTCGGTCTGCTGAGGCATATATCCTATTTCCCGGGAAATCAATCCATTTTCAAAGATTATTTCCCCGGCAATGGGAGGTGTCAAACCCAGTATAGTTTTCATAAGCGTAGTCTTTCCTGAGCCGTTTTCTCCCAAAATGCACATGTAGTCGCCTTCGTCTATATGAAAATTAATATTTTCAGCTACGAGGCCGTCGTGATATCCGATATTAAGATTTTTACACATAAGCTGACGCATAGAATTTTAATCTCCTTTGGTGCTTGATTATTCCAATGCCTGCTGAATAACGTTTAAGTTAGCTTCCATAACGCCAAGATAGGTGATGCCATCTTTGACATCATCATCGCTGACTGATTGCAGCGAGTTCATTTCGTATATTTTTACATCGTCTCTGCCGGCTGTATTTATTATGGAGCGGGCGATGGAGTCACTGCTGTGTTCGGTTATGATGAGAGCGTGAATATCCAGCCGGTTCAGTTTTTCTGCCAGGGAAATTATCGTGTCAAAGCTGGCTTCCGTTTCAGCGGAGCATCCGGGAAATGCCGCATAATATGAAAGACCATAGTCTTCGACAAGATAATGGAAGGGAAAACGGTCTGCGAATATCAGGGTATTGTTTTCGCAGCTGTTTATTACATCCTGATAGGATTGATCAAGGGTATAGAGCTTTTCTGCGTATTGCAGGCCGTTAGATTTGTATATTTCTTCGTGGGACGGGTCCGCTTGCGATATTATCTGGACCAGCTCCTGGCAGAACTGGGCGGCGTTCTTTGGAGAAAGCCATACGTGTTCATCCAGCTGACAGACCTCGCCGTCATGACTGTGATCATGTCCTTCCTCATCGGTGGCTTCGATGAGACTGTACACTTGTCCCTTAAAATCACTTTCGTCGTCGGTCAGTTTGGAAAGCCACTCTTCCGAAAGACCTCCTGTATAGATGAGAATATCACATTGGGTGATAGCGGCTATATCTTTGGCTGAAGGCTGGTAGCTGTGCATATCTGCGCCGTTATTGTTTAAACGTATGACCTGCCAGTTTTCGGATTCATCGCCGAGTATATTGTTTACCCAATCATATGCTGCGAAACTTGTACATACTATAGATGGTTTATCATCTTTTAAAGTGCTCTGATTTTGACTGCGGGAATCATCTTTTCCGACTGAACAGGATACGCAGAGAGACAGAGAAAAAATTAAGAGTAAACTTATTAAAATGTATATTATCTTTTTACTCTTCACCTTGTTCCTCCTCGCGCGCAATCTCTGCATTGCCCGTATATTATGGTCTTTTCAGCATCTACGGAAAATCCGTTAGACGATGTGAAAATCTCTTTAAGCTTGTCCGTAAGCTGGTCGCTGGCATGAAATATTTTTCCGCAAACAGTGCATTTAAAGTGTATGTGACACTGGCACCGAGTTCCGTCCAAAATTTGATACGTTGTCTTTCGTCCGTTCGTATTGTTAAACTGCCTGATATGGTTTTCAGCTATAAGCTTGGGTATGAGCCTGTACAGCGTGCTTTTTCCGGGCGGAAAGATGCATTTGGGGTCTTTTTCCATCTCCGTTAAAATTTCGTCTATGGTAAAAGAACGGTGGCTATGTCTCCTGAGAAAATTCAACAATTCTTTTTTTTGTTCCGTTTGATAGGTGGCCATGATTCCCTCACATATAGTTGAGTATTCGCTCAAATATGAGAAAAATTCTCATATTCACGAATATAATTATATATGGTTTTTAAGAAAAGTCAATATAACATTCTGGGGCCGTATATAACTTGGCGGCATACGTGCAGAGCGTTGCTGTCGTTTACACATAAATCCCATCTTATGAGAGATAGTTGCCCGGACACAAGTTCCATGCAGGTTATTCCGTTAGGGTGTACACAGGAACCCGTGTTAAAATATCCAACCGTTCCTTCCGGTGGAAGTACAGGTCTGTGGGTGTGACCAGCCAAGAGATTTTTACCGTTATTTTCGGACCAATTGGTGAGCCTTTTTTCTACTCTTTTTCCTTTCTTATAGTTCCGCGCGGCGCTGGTGGGATCCTTAAAGCCTGACAGCTCCAACGGCTTCCAGAGATAGCGGACCATCCAGCGGGCCAGTAGCCAGAGCCGGTCGTTAAATATGTCCGCCTGGTGGCCGTGCAGAACATACAAGTCTTGAGTTTGGTGGGGCATTTTGATTATGATTGACTGATAATAGGAGGGAGAAAACCCGGTGTTTTTCGAGGAAAAATTCTTTTTTGATTTTACTTTATCGTGGTTTCCCCAAATCATATACAAACGTCCGCTATGAAAGAATTTATCCAGCTGAGAAAAAACATCGGAATGAATCTCTTTTATCAGTTCAAAGCTGCGGTTTTCCCATAGCTCGTCTCCGTCACCCACTTCTACATAGGTGAAATCATGCTGCCAATAATAATTTAGGGCGGCCTGATATAAAATTTTATTGTTTAAAAAACTGTCGTTCCATGTGCCGCACCCTCTGTGACAATCGCTGAAAAAGACTATTTTTACGTGGTCAGAGGCCTTAATCAGTTTAGCGTTTTTAAAGGCTTTATCAATGCGGTTTTCGTAATAGCCCATTCAACCAGTCCTCCTCCTTTTGAGAAAACCTATCTTCATGATATGCATCTGCAAAGAATATCGTGACTATTGTAGCCGGTCACAGAATAACGTAATTAATTTGAATTTGAAACCTCAAATTATGTAGGTGGTTATACCGGCCCATAGGGATTTAATAAAGTCCTCCGAAACCGTTGAAAATAAAGGATTTTTCGCAATCTGCTCACCTTATCCCTTTATACGATTTCGCACCGTTTTACCCTTACTCCGGCACATGATAAGGGCAAAAGCAAGGGCAGGAAAATTTCATAACAAGATATAAAAGAGTGTGGCAATCGGGAAACTGTGATGTATGTGCGAATATATGATTTTGGAGGATTATACAATGGAACAGTATATCTATAACGAGCAAAACGGTCTTTGGTATGAGTTGCGGGGCGATTATTATACTCCCTGCTTGGAATTACCGGCTGAAAAAGAAGACTGGTCTATCAGTGTATGGGGGCAGCGGCACTTGCGGTATATCCGTGAGCACAAAAAGACTCTTTATACCAGCCTTTTGACAAGCGGCAAGCTGCAATCCTATTTTGCCGATGTTGAGGAACAGGCACAGGAACTGTTTGACCGGCTTATGGAGCAGCGAGCGAAGCGTGAGGGCATTACCGAAACGCTGAAATCCGACAATCAGATGGAATGGGTGAAGAGAATGAACGCCCTGCGGACGGCGGTTACGGAAACCGTCAATGCAGAGGTGATCTTCGTATGAGGAAGAAGAAATACCACCCTTATTGGTAATACGGGATTTTCGTGTATATATGGCAACCTGCCTTGTGTCCTCATTAAAGGGGATTTTTGTTCGTTTTTTCATATTATTTTCTCCTTTCTTCGGATAGCAAAAAGCCGCCGGATTAACCGACGGCTCTGCTACCGATATTCGTGAGGTGTTTCGCTCCCTCACTTATTAGAATGTAGAAAGTTATTAAAATCAAATGGAATAACACAACAAAGCAAAAACAAAAAGCACAACAATCTGCAACCATTGAATTTACGGAGTTTTTATGATATAATAAAATAAATCCATGATTAAAACAACGGTCAAATTTAAAAATATTTTTTGAGATTTTATATTTCAAAGGGACTTTTATGGGACAGTTGTTATGTTAGAATGGTAAAGGAGGAATAGGCTATGGATATATCTAACCGCTTTTTAACGGCTGATTATCGTGATGGCAGGGTGCGAATCGGCGGCAAATCCTATCCCGCAGGGATATATTCCAATCATCTGCTGAATCAGTATTATAAAAACGATACTGCCGCATGTATTAGTGTATATAAGCAGCACGGGTGGAATGTTGCCGAGCAGTTAGAACACGGCTATCTGAAAACAAAGGATTATATTTTAACAGGGGAAGAAATATTGCATATCCTTGATACACTTCCAAAGCTAAAGCCTTTTGATACATTGGATATTGAAGCAGAACGCAAGCGGGTATCCGACCTCTTTGCTGAAAGTGTTGCAGGAAGTATTATAGATTTCTTTTCTGTCCGAGCGGCAATAGCCCAGCGTGATGAAGGACAAGTTGCACTCAATATTTTTCCTTCTGATTATGAAAGCAAGAAATATAAAATCATAAGCACAACAATATCCGAAGTGCAAAGTACACTTTCTTTCTATAACCGCATTTCAACCGATATGCAAAAAACCTTTGCCGAGCTTACCGCTTTTGTCAGCCGAGCAGATGAAACGAGCCGTCTTGACGAAGCCCACCTATTACCTATAGCGTTAGAAATATTCGGAGAAACACCCTCCCCGTTAAATGTTCAATATGTACCCTATAAAAAGAATGCCAAAAGCCAAGTAGCAACGGTTGCCCGCAGGTTATATTTTGACAGCTATTATAGCTTTGTGCTGACCGATTTTTTTGAGGGATTGCACTATGGGCATTATCCGAGAAAGTGCGATATTTGCGGTAAATATTTTCTTATGACTTCTGCTCGCCGCCAAAGATATTGCACCGGAACTGCACCTTATGAGATTCGGGGCAAAAAGCTTAGCTGCCGCACCTATGCTGCAAGCATTAACCGCAAAGAGCTTGCCGCCGCTGATCCTATTGTTGATATTTATACTCGCCGTTGTAATGCCATACGAAGTGAAAAATCAAGAGGTATGATTACCGAAGAATTTGCGGCAAAGGCATTAGAGATTGCAAAGGAATACAAGCTCATAGCACAGGATGATGACGAGTATGCAAAAAAGCAATATTCCCGAAATATGAAAAGGGATAACCTTTATACCGAAACAGACAAGCGGTTAAAGTAAACCCATAACACGCACAAAGGAGGTGGCTGCCGTGAAAGAATGGGAAAAAGAATTACAGATATATACACTTAATCCGGCACCGCCGAAAAAGCGTGATTTGCAGGAATATATTGTTTTATATCTTACCGAGAATAACGAAACCTATTTTTCTTGGTTTCTGCATTACTACGAGCGTATCGTTAATGACAAGGCAATCAGCATTGTGCAGGACTACGCTATGTATGGGCATTTTCTTGATATTAAGCAGGCATATATTACAGGAATGTATAAGGCACTAATGGAATATGACTTATCTCGAAATGTTCCCTTTGTATTCTTTAAGGAATACGCCGCAATGCGTGAGGTACACGATTATATCCGCACTATGCGGAGACTGACTGTGCAAAGCGGTGATGATACTTGCGGCTGAGAAAGGTAATGCGGCTTTACCGTGAATATGGGCATAGGATAGACGATGCCACTATTCAAAGAATTTCCGCCGAGCTTCAGGAAAAACCTGAACTGATAAAAGAGCTTATCGCCGCAGGAATACGTAACACACAGTTTATTGATTTCTACCGCCAATATGCTGATGAGGACAGCGAAGAAAGCAGAGAGGAAATCGCCGCAGACGGCACTTCGGAAACAGAAAAGCTATTTTTTAAGATGGAACGAGCCGAAAAGGTTATGGAAGCCTTTGAAAGTCTTAATTACCGTGAACGGCGAATGGTATCTGCCCATCTCGGCTTTTGTATGGAGTGCTACGCTACCCATTATTACGATAAAGACGATTTAGATGAAGATGGTAACCCGAAAAGAAAACCCGTTCCGAAAGAAGCCTTTATTGATATTGCTTTAGATCACGGACTTGCTTCTCCTGATACTGCTGATAAGACTTACCGCCGTGCACTCGCAAAAATGAAAGAAAAGCTAAAGGATTTATAGTTGATTGACAATAGAAAATTGTGCAGATGCTGTCTTTATGTCAAAAATCGATACATTCGACTTATATGGGTTCGATTTTTTACAATGAAACCGACAAATTATCAAATCGTACTTTTCGGGTAAACTATAAATACTCGGAGGTAAGGAAGAATGAAAGAACAAACAATAACAAGAGAAACAGTGAGTCAATTTGAAAATCATTTGAGAATGGAGGAAAAGGCACAAAACACCATAGAAAAGTATATCCGTGATATAACCGCTTTTGCAGAATATCTTTGCGGTAAAGCCATAAGCAAAGAACTTGCTATTGCTTATAAACAACATTTGCAGGATAGCGGTTATGCTGTGCGTAGCATAAATTCTATAATCGCATCTATAAACGCCCTGTTTGGATTTGTGGGATTGTACGATTGTCGGTTAAAATCCTTAAAGATACAAAAACAGATTTACTGCCCCGAAGAAAAAGAACTGACAAAGACGGAATATGTGAGACTGATAAACGCCGCCAAGTATAAAAAGAACGAACGCCTATCCCTGCTGATCCAGACAATCTGCGGAACAGGCATCCGTGTGAGCGAACTGCAATATATCACTGTTGAAGCGGTAAAAAGCGGAGAAGCGGTTGTTTCTCTTAAAGGAAAAACACGAACGGTATTTATTGTCCGTGAACTGCGGCGGAAACTGCTCCGCTATGCAGCGGAGCAAGAGATAAAGTCAGGTTTAATTTTTATTACCCGTACAGGCAAGCCATTAAGTCGCACGAATATCTGGCGGGAAATGAAAAGCCTTTGCGAGCAGGCAGGCGTGAATCCGCAGAAAGTGTTTCCACATAATTTACGCCATTTGTTTGCCCGCACTTTTTACGGTATTGAAAAGGATATTGCAAAACTCGCTGACATCCTCGGTCACAGCAGTATCAACAACACCCGCATTTATATTATTGCTACCGGCAACGAACACCGGAAGCGTATGGAAAATATGCGGCTGATCGTATAGAAAAACCGCCACAGCAATGGCGGTAATGACATAATCCACATTATGTTGTATAGGCTCTGCCGGTCGGCCAAAGCCACCCAACTATATATATTAAATTTTATCATAAATTCAACGATATTGCAAAATATTTAAAGCGAAAAGTGTGATTTATTAAGATGATTGTCGATTTCATACAGCACAAATAAGCCTTTTCAAATATTGAAAACGAAAAGGCTTGACTTGTTATACACTTTTTTTGTCGCTGGCGCTCACGGTTTGGCTGTGAGCGCTTTTTTGCAGTTTGTTACACAACATAATGTGGATTATGTTGTGTAACAGTCAGGAAATAAAAATTTGTGAAATTTAGGAGGAGTAAGAATGTGTGTCACTAAAAAGCGCATATTAAGTCTGCTGTTGACTTTGTGCATGGTAATCGGGTTAATGCCTTCCACGATATTTGCAAGTGGATCAGCTAAAGAAACTGCGGTTGAGGTGCCGTCAGAAGCTTTGGTGATCGAAAGCGGAACATATTACGGAATTTCAAGAACTTGGTTTGAGGAGAACAATCCGGGTAAAGAGACGATGTCTTTGTCACTCAAAATGCCAAACAGCGTCACCACTATTTGCAAAGATGGACTCAGAGACAGCTGGTCAAGTGAAAAACAACAAAAAGGTTGTATTACGAATTACAATTATGATGGTGACAAAACGTATACAGATAAATACAAGATCATAAACATTGATTTTTCAAGCGCTGAAAATCTTACAACCATAGGTGAACAGGCGGCTATGGGAATTCCTTTAGAGGGCGTATTGGATTTATCCAATACAAAGGTTGAAACAATAGGAAAGAATGCGTTTAAAGAATGCACGGGGATTACCGGCGTCATTCTTCCGTCAACCTTGAAGAATATAGGAAGCACAAGCAACGGAAGTGTTTTTTTTGGCTGTTCAAATATGCAGTTTGTACGCACAGCGGGAGGAAACCCGGAGATAGCATTTGAACTTCCTGAAAATTTAGAGGTTTTAGGCAGGCAAAGTTTCTACAAGTGTACAGGATTGCCGGAAAACACAACCGTTATTATCCCGGCTTCGGTGACTCATGTAGGAAGCGAGGTGTTCAACTATACCCCATCCATTACGACTATTACCGTAAAAACAGATGACGCAAGTAATTATGATGGCAAAGCGTTTTCCGACAGCACCAATAAATATGGAGTTGGAAACCGTTTGACCGTTTTCAATAATTCTGCTGCTAAAAACACATTTACACCGAGTGGATTTACCTCGTATAAAAATTCGCTGACTTATGAATTCACCCTTCATTACGGCGACGGCGAAAATGCTGTAACAGAACCAAAGCTTTATGCACAGTCAGTCAATGTTTGCAAAAATGCTGACGGATCATGGGCAGTAAACGATGCGTATGAGATTCCGAAAGCCCCCTCCGAAAATGCACCTGTTGGCTATGACTGCGGCTGGGCATATAACGGCAAAATTCTGACTGCCAAAACTGTTTTGAAACCAAAGGGCGATGATCTGTATTTGGACACAGATTTTGTTTTGCAGAATCCGACCATTGAATTTATTGTAGACGGAACTGTAATTGAAACTGAAAATACATATCCGAAGCTCACTCTTTCTAACAACAAAGAACATTTGATTGGCGTACAGGTTTCCCACCCACTTCAAACTGTTGATGATGCGGATGTAGAAGTGAAATTTGAATATAAGTGGACTGATGTATGGAAAGGCGGATCCGAAGGCCCCCGTATGGATGAAGATGGATTTGGCGCAGATAGCTGGGGAAAGCCGCTGGGTACAAACACTATTACAATTAACGGGCCGACTCACGAAAGAACAAACGAAAGAGAATATTCCGGCGAAGATTACGGATCGGGATATTATCTGTTGGAGGTCTACGGCTATAGCCACCCTGTTTCCGGCGGTTCATGGACGCTCTTTTATAAATCTGCCAACACAGGAATTGGCGTAGCGGATCCAGATCGTACAGTAAATATAGCGTATATGTTTGATGTTATTACATCTGCTCCGGCAGAAATTCCTGTGGTTTCTATTGAGGATATTTCTGTTGAATATGGATATGAAAAGGCAGGATTTACCGCTGCTGTTAGCGAGCTGGAAGGATATATTTATACCTATCAGTGGTATGAAGCTGATAGTGAAGGACAGTCAAAAGACGGACGAAAAATCGAAGGTGCAATAGATAAAAATTATTCTATTCCAAACGGAAAAGATGCGGGAAATTATTATTACTATCTTGAGATCACTGCGAAAAAGACGGATAACGGAGATACTGTTACTACCACAATACCTGTTAAGATGACCGTTACTCCTAAAATTATAACGGTAATACCAAACGAAGGCCAAAAGAAATATTTTGGTCAGCAGGATCCGATTTTCCAATATACTCTTTCTGAAGATTGCAATTTAGAAATAAGCGGAGCATTGGAAAGAGAAACGGGCGAAGAAATCGGAACCTATGCTTTTACAATGGGAACCATAGCTACTGACAATCCGAATTACGAGTTGAAGTTTACAGAAGAGAACTTTACTTTTGCCATTCAGGAATATAAGGCGGAAGCAATCTTCTCACCGGAACAGCCTGATGGAGATGACGGCTGGTATTCCTCAAGCGTAACCGTTACTCCTCCGGACGGTCATTCGATTAGTATTGACGGCGGAAAGACATGGAGTACAGAGCCGATTATTTTGGACGAATATGACGGTGATTTTGAATACCTGTTACGCTCCGATAAAGAAGATGCTACAAAGGGAGCTGTTGCCCGTAATACAAAGCCTCTGAAGATTGATACCACAGTTCCGCTCATTGGTGGAATCGAAGACGGGAAGACATATTGCGCAGAGGTAACTTTTACTGTTTCCGATGATAATTTTGCCTATGTAACGGTAAATGATATGAAAACAGCAGACTACACCCTATATGCAGACGGTTCAACATATGTTATTATAGCTTTTGACTTGGCAGGAAATCAAAGTCTGAGCTACACAGTAACAGTCAACAACGGACACACATTTACAAACTATATTTCCGACAAAAATGCTGACTGTACAGAAAACGGAACCGAAACGGCAATTTGTGATTTCTGTGACGCAACGAATACACGGCAGGATGAAGACAGTGCATTCGGTCACAATTACGGCGAACCTGAATTTATTTGGAGTGATGACGGAAAAACCTGCGCAGTAACCTTCATCTGTAAAAATAATAATACCCATGTTGCAAGAGTCGATGCAACTGTTACTTCTGAGATTAAAATTCCTGCAAATTGCACAGAAATGGGAAGCACAATATACAATGCCACGGTAGAGTTCAATGGTAAGGTATATACTGATAGCAAGGTCATCATCGACATTCCTGCACTCGGTCACAACTACGGTGACGAATACTGGTTGGATGAAAATCATCACTGGAAAGAATGCGTCTGCGGTTACATTACTGACAGGGCGGAGCATACTTTTGGTGATTGGAATGTAACAAAGGATGCGACAGCAACTGAAAAGGGCGTAAAAGAGCATATCTGTTCTGTATGCGGCTATAAGGAAACAGCCGAAGTCCCTGCAATCGGTGTTCCTGAAGAGCCATCTACTCCGGAAAGTCCTGATAATTCGGGCGATACGAATGCCCCTCAAACTGGCGATAGCAGCAATATTGCACTATGGATTGCTTTCATGTTTGTTTCCGGCACTTTGCTTGTTATTGCAGGAGTTTATAAAAAGAAAAAGCGTGTGAGATAACCAATATAAATAGTAATGCGGCAGCGATATTTTCGCTGTCGCATCTTACATAAAGCGTAGTCTCAAAAATGCAGATCAGAATTCCCTTGTCCATTGTTCTTATGTTCTGTGAATCAATTCATAAGATACAATTTCATTAGCACGATTACGAATATTATTCATTTTTTGTATCCAAAGCAATTGATTTTCAGCTTTAAGTTGTTCGGTAACACCCTCACGATCTGCCATTTCTTTTACCAACTGAGAAAACATATCCTCTGCCTGTTCGTCAATGTCGGCAAGATAGCTGTTCAGCTTGCCGCTGGTCAACAAATTCATATACAAAACTTTATGGTGCTGTTTTAGATGCCGAGCGTGCCGCTGTCCCCATATGCCGATAGGTAGATTTCTTTTTTCGGCTGGCAGAGTAAGGCAGGGAATAAGATAATCCCCTTGCCGTACATAAGTGCCGCCCATTTGCTCAAATAATGATTTTTCCATAACGCACACTCCTTATATAATTTTGAATTTCTTGGTCTTTGCATTGCAGATTTTAATGATAAGCTCATCAACTGCATCAGTATATCTGCTTTCCGCAATTAAGCGGTTTCGCATTTCATTGAGGGCGTTTATCATTGTGCCTTGCTCGTATCTGTCAAATGCTATGTAATACTTCTTTTCTTTCATTGCATTGTCCTCCTTACAGCTACATTGTAGCAAAAGGCGGTTTTCTTTACGAATGTGCGGATAAAAAATCCGAGAAAAACTTGCAACAGTTCTTCTCGGATTTCCTTATAATGTAATATTTGCTTTTTGAAGTAGTGGTAAGATGTTTTTATATTCCTGCCTGCGTGGTGTTCTGCTTGCATTTTCCCAAGCGGAATATGAGTTGGGTGCAACACCGATCATTGCGGCTATCTCACTTTGATTTACGGGGCATATAAGCCCCGCCGATCATGCATAGCATGAGCGGCAAATAAACCACCCGCTATGCGGCAATGTCATTAAGTTAAGGAATATAGAAAAATCCCAGATTGAAAAATATGGG
>UQEW01000009.1 GCA_900540145.1 uncultured Eubacteriales bacterium | reverse complement strand
GGCTGTATTTTTTAGCGTTTCACAAATCGCTCCTGACGACCGCTGACTTTTTAAGAAAAAAATTCAAAAAAAGTCATAATAATCAGCTATTTTACTGACAAAAAATCAAAAATTTGTGAATTTTTACATTTTTTTGCATTCAAGAAAAAGCAGAGAGCCGAAGCTCTCTGAAAAAACAATGTCTATATATTTATCTGTCTGAAGTTTTTATATTTTCAATATTATCGTCATTCGCCTCTTTATCATCAGCGCCATGTTCTTCAGTCGCTTCAGCAGAATCTTCAACTGTCACCGCAGAATCTTCAGTTTCGGCACATCCGTCGCAAGCAGATTCGCAGCCATCACATGCTTCCTCACAACTTCCGCAATTATCACAAGCTTGACTATCTTCAGCCTCTTCGGCAGAGAAATCTTCATACCCAAAATCATCACTGTAAAAATCCGTAATCTTGTCAAGTTTTTTGTCCACTGAAACAGTTTTTCTGCACAATATGATGAACATCATTATCAATTCATAACATATTCTGAGCAATATATTTCCTAATACCAAGATTAACAACCCGCCTACCAAAGAATAGGTAAACAGCATGACCACTCCCACGACTACCAGAACAGCCGCCATTACTATGTAAAGAAGCTTCATGATCTCTTCTGTATAAAATTTATTGAAGCTAAAGAAGTTATATATCTTTTCCGTAACGCCCTTATATTTTCCTTCGTTCTTTTTACTTAAGAACGTAAAGTAAAGAACAACTCCCAAAATGATTGCCGCTAAAACAGCTACCACTAAAAAGGTTACCTGTCCTCCGTAATAGATACTATAGCTCTGGCTGTATGGATACATCATCTTAAATTCCCCCTTATATATTTATTTAATTGAATTCATAAACTTTATTTTTTATTGTAACATTTTGTCGTTTTATGTCAACTGCTGTTCTCAAGAGGACAAACACTTTTCAACATCATTTAGACCTTTATTTTTCAATGGATTCCGCTTTTATCCACAACTATATCAAAAATCGTATACAATTATATCCACATGGACCTGTGGATAACTTTAAAAGCTACAATCCCACATTTTTCAATACAATAGCCATGTTTTTTCATTTGTCAAGAGGAAGTTATCCACAGATTTTTTTAATGTTTTTTCTACTTTTTTTGTCTCTTGTTCGCACTATCTACTATCTTTATATTTTCCGCCTTTTCCAGGCACAATATCTCATTGATACCCTCCCATATGGCAACCCCCACCTTTTCTTGATATTCACGGGTTTTTAACTTTTCACACTCATTTACATTAGATAAAAATCCACATTCGATCAAAACCATAGGACACGTTGGATCTTCGAAAACTAAAAAATCGTCCTTGGTCATAATGCTTCGTTCGCGACCGTCAGATATGTTTAATTCAATGGATTTTTGAATGCTTTCTGCATATTCTTTCGAATTATGTTCGTTTGTTCGTCCGTCTGTTCTTTTCACATCATCCTTTGGGTAGAACACTTGAGCGCCATATACCGATTGATCGCTTGGAAAACTGTTCAGATGTATAGAAACCGCCAAATCTGCATCTGCTTCCTGAATAATCTCCTTTCGTCTCAAAAGATCCTGGCGTTTCTGATTTCTGATGCTGGCGCTGTCGTCTGTATGCAAGCTTACATCATTCTCTCTTGTCATCACTACATCCACAGGATATTCTTCTGCTATTTCTTTCAGCTTTAAAGCAATTTCTAAATTAATATCCTTTTCCAAGGTGCCGTCAGCAGAAGATGCACCTCCGTCCATGCCGCCATGACCGGGATCTATAACTATGACAGGACGCTCTTCATCGCTTTCAACCGATGTTTGCATCATCTCTGCATTCTTATCATCTGAAGTTTCCTCATTAAATAGCTTATCTCCGCACAAGACCATCAGGCAAAAAGTCAAACTGCACGCAAAAGTCGCTGCTGCGGCAATTATTTTTTTTAAGTTGAATTTCATGATACACCTCCAGGATATAAATATATGTATATCCTAAAGGTGTTATCATCATATAGAATACAGATTACTTTTGGATTTTTCAATTGACTTCACAATTATTTCGCATAAAATTCAATTATTTAACTTTTATAAGAAATTTTATGCTATACTTTATTCATAATCAAAAGAGGAGATTTTAAAGTGAATACAAAACGGCTTTTTAAAGACGATGTATATTTAAAAAATGCGCAGGCTTGCATTACTTCTCTATCTGAAGTAGATGGAAAAGCTCTCGTCACTCTGGATCAGACCATATTTTTCCCTACCGGCGGCGGCCAGAGCTGCGACCGCGGCACCATAAACGGTTTAAAAGTTCTTGACGTATATCAGCAAGATGAAAACATCTACCACCTGGTGGACACAGCTGCTGATGGCTTGAAAACAGGTCAGCAAGTAGTTTTAAACCTGGATTGGGAGCATCGTTTTGATAACATGCAGCGTCACTGCGGAGAACACATCCTAAGCGGTATATTCCACCGCGAGTTCGGCGGCGTCAACAGAGGATTCCACATGGGTGACAAATACATGACTATCGATATCAGTCTTGAGGATGATCCTGCTTTTACAAAAATAACATGGGATATGGCTATGCTCGCCGAGCTTGAAGCCAACAAGGTAATCTGGCAGAACCTTCCGGTTATAACGAGACACTTTGAAGATAGAAGTGAGGCTGAATCACTGCCTTTGCGAAAAGCTCTCAATATCGATGACGATATAACCATCGTGTGTGTAGGCTCAATAGAAAATCCTTCTGACTGTGTCGCCTGCTGCGGCACTCATCCCTCATCGGCAGGGCAGGTAGGGATGATAAAAATATACAAGGTCGAAAGCAATAAGGGAATGTTCCGCATATATTTCGAAGCAGGCCAAAGAGCCCTTGAAAAATACAGGGTTCAGTTTGATACAATTACCCAGCTGGAAAACAGCCTTTCTGCCGGCAATGACGATCTTTTGGACAAATATAATTCCCAGCAGGAAAAGAACAGGCAGGTTCGCACGCAGCTTTATCTATTGAAAAAAGAAATAATAAAGAGAGAAGTCAAGGATATAAAGGAAGAAATGGTTCTTTCAGATAAGCCTATTGTACGCAGTTACGATTTGCTGTCTGCAGACGATATTTCGACCATAGCGCGCGAAATCAGCGATGATATACCCAAAATACTTTTTCTCGTGCAAAATCCGTCAGCGACTGTTTTTTTGTGCTCCGGCGCCAACTCTAAAGCCGACTGCGGCAAACTGGTAAAGGATAATGCCGGCATATACGGCGGCAAGGGCGGAGGAAATAAAACCCTTGCCAGAGCCATATTCAGCAAGGAAGAATACATTCCTACCTTTATCGATCTCATAGAGAAACATCTGCGATAAAAAACGGTCGCGTTCAAAGCGCGACCGTTTTTTATGTCTCTATTTTTTATCTAATTACTTCCATATTCAATTATATAAACATTAACGTTTCTGGATCCCCAGGCCAAACATTGGCTGTACTTTTCCATATAAAGATCCACCGTGTTTCCTTTGATGCCGCTTCCCACATCATTGGCTATGGCATATCCGTACCCTTCGATGTAGAGCAGTGAACCAAGCGGAATTACACTGCTGTCCACAGCGCATGTTCCATATTCGCAAGGCAGCCCATAAGCTCCCCTTGGATTCCCATCGTAATAATATGAAACAGCTCTGACACCGGAGATTTTCTTCTGATAATCCATCCCGGACGGCGTCCCTGAAAGCACTCCCATACCATAGGATATGACTCTGTCCTGTTTCTCCTGAAGAACTTCTACATCTTTAAGTTCTCTCTCAGCTTCTTCGCCGTCTATATAAGTGACAAAATAGGTTTTCTTCTCGATGCCGTCTTGCCCTTCTTGAGTCACTTCAGTGCTTCCGATAGCCATATTATAATCGACTTGATATACCTGGTCGTGTTCTACGACCTCCTCTTCTTCGACATAGCCTGTGGTTACTCTTTTAACGTATACATGATCATCGCCTTTGAGCATCTGATCCATGGCAGGCTCAACGATGTCGTTTTCACCGACTTTTATCTCTAATTCTTTTAACAATTCTTCTACTGTAACAGGAAGCGTCGTTACAGTTTTTGTTTCTCCATCTGCAGTTACAGGTATCTGTAACGCTTTGGTGATATTGATTTCCATATTATCTTCGATTCCGTCATACATCTGTACATCTATGATGTCCTGTCCGTATACATAATCGATACCATGGTTCTCAATGAAACTGTCTACTCTCATGCATGTTGTCTCATACTTAGTGGTAGTTGTTTCTATGGAATCATCAATATTTACTATCACCGTCTTAGGCGTGGCAAATCCCACTATTACTAAACCGGCGGCAGAAATGCAAATAGTAGCAAAGATGGTAGCCGCAAGTCTCGGATGAGAGCTCTTAAATGTCTTGGCTTTATCTGCCGGTCTGGAAAGTTTCCTGCCTATTGCATCTTTCCCCTTCCTGACCCATCTGAAAAAGCCTTCAACGAGCGCCCCAACCTGGTCTTTAGGTTTATCTATCATAGGCCCTCCTATTCTTTTTTGAGACCTTTAGAGTTTACCACATGTCAAGCAAAATGTCAAAGAAAACGGGCATTTTCAATGTTTTTAAGGCTTGCGAATGCAGTTTTTTGTAGAATTTGTGAAGTATTTGAAAAAAATTAATGTATAAATTCCTTTTTTCTCAGACTAAAAAGTCTCTATAACTATAGTACCCATTTTCTTTTATTGATATTACATATTTACATTTTTGTTATAATGCCAGTATGGATTATATAAGCATGACTAAATTCGATATCGATGTAGAAAAAAGGTTATTAGACGAATACCGCAAACAATTGAATGCGCTCCCTGCTCTTAATATGACAAGGAAGCGCATACGCAATCGTTTTTTCTATTATTATGCAGAAAAAGGCTCTACCATACAGCATCTCATCAATAAGGAAAACGTTTCTCTAATAGAACAGATAAAGCGCCGCCATTTTCTTGAAAAAGCCATATCTGTATTAGAAACAAATATCAAGGCTCAGCATCGGCTTTTGCTTACATATTTGCCTTATGATTCATCTTCTGTCAACGTTTCTCTAAAACCTGTCTATAGATTGGAAGATACATCTTTCAGCAACTATAATAACACTTATGCAGATAGCTGTTTTTCGCATTACGTTTCTCCCGTGAAATCTTCTTCCATAAGTGCTAGCTGCGACTGCAATGATAAAATATGTGATGATTCTTCCAGAAAGCATATTACTGCCTTCGGTCTCCGTGTACGTTCCAAATCCGAGGTATTGATAGCAGAATCACTGCGTGCTCACGGCATTCATTTCATGTACGAGCTTCCTCTCAAGCTTGAGAGCAACGGAAAAACTGTTGTCATATATCCCGACTTCACTTTAATTTCAGGGAATAAAATTTTATATTGGGAGCACATGGGAATGATGTCTGATGAGGTCTATCGAAACAACGCCATGCAAAAAATCGGGCTTTATGCTGCTAACGGCCTGACTATCCCACAGAATTTGATTGTAACTATGGACAGTGCAAACGGCTGCATCGACATGCAAACTATAAATTTGCTGATATACACCCTGAGTTTTTAGATCCGCCGCATGATTAGCAGTTGACTTTCTGCACATTGTTATCCGGGTTATCCGGAATCGCATAATTGTTATCCGGAATCGCATAATTGTTATCCAAAAGGATACGCCTTTGCGGTTTTCGGATACGATGTTATCCGGAATTTGCAAAAACCGTGTTGGTCGGATACGAAAATTTAATTTTCGGATAACAGCACCCGTCCAATGCCCGTCCAGCACCCGTCCAATGCCCATCCAATGCCCATACAATGCCCATTCATCGCCTGCTCATCTGCTTCGTCACCCTTTTTCGTCAAGCAAAAAGCGCCCCGCACGAAGCTAAAATGGTCTTAAGCCATATACGGCGGCATCGCGGGGCGCCTTATTTTTGTGACAACTGTTATTTTATTATTCTTCTTCCATTGCCTTCATGTTAGGATCGAAGTGAAGTTCGCACTCAGTAGCTGCCTGAATGTCTTCCTTGGTGTAATCAGGGTGGAGTTCAGTTACCCAGATTCCATCTTCTCTTACTTCCATAACACCCATTTCAGTTATAATTTTGGAAACGCACTTTTCAGCAGTCAGCGGAAGTGAGCATTTCTTCAAAATCTTTGGCTTACCTTTATTGGTGTGAAGCATAACGATGATAACCTCAGGACATCCTGTGCACAGGTCCATAGCTCCGCCCATGCCGGCAACTTTCTTGCCAGGAACTATCCAGTTGGCCAGGTCGCCGTTTTCAGCAACTTCCATAGCTCCCAGAACGGTAGCTCTTACGTGACCGCCTCTTACCAGACCGAAAGATTCAGCTGTGTCGAAGTATTTAACTCTATCTACTACGGTTACATAAGAACCGCCTGAATTGATTATATCAACATCAAGGTTGCTGGCGTCAGCCATAGCGTCAATTCCGGCAAATCCATTTTCGGAATGGAATGTAACGCTGATATCTTCAGGAATGTAGTCTGCTACCATAGTAGGCAGGCCTATTCCTAAGTTGGCGAATTCGCCGTCTTTAAATTCTTTCGCGCATCTCTTCGCAATTCTCTGTTTTAAATCTGCCATGGTTTCTCTCCTTCCGCAATAGCATCTACCAGTACGCCCGCAACTGCGAACATATCAGGATCGATCTCGCCTATTTCAACGATTTTTTCAGGAGCGATGATAGTCTTGTCAGCAGCTCCAGCCATTACATAGTTAAAGTTTTTAGTCGCCTTAGCACAATAGAAATTACCGAATTTATCAGCAACTGTAGGTCTGATAAAGGAGTAATCAGCATGAAGCGGCATCTCCAGCAGATACTTCTTGCCTTCGATTTCAACTACCTTTTTCTTTCTTCCCAGTTCATCAAGTTCAGTCTCCATAGGAGTTCCTACACCGGTAGGTGTTAAAACTCCGCCAAGTCCATAGGCAGCTGCTCTGATTTTTTCTGCCAGAGTTCCCTGCGGAACGAGAGTATATCTTAAAGTTCCTTCCGCAAACTGTTCGTTAAGTTTAGGGTTTACGCCCAGATGGGAAGCTATGATGTGGTCAACCATATGATGTTCGAGAAGCTTTCCTACTCCTCTTGCAGTCTTTCCGCCGAATTCGCCGGCAGGCTGTCCTGCGTCAAGACCTCCGTCGTTAGCAATAACCGTAAGATGCTTTACACCTTTTCTTACAAGCGCATCCATCAAAACTTCTGGAGAACCTGTAGCAAGGAATCCGCCAACCATGATGGTCATACCGTCTTTTACGCCTGCAACTGCCTCATCTGCAGTCATAATTTTGTTAATCATGTTTGTATCACCTTTCTATCTATTATTTGCACGCGCGCCGATTGACGGCGCGCTGAAACTAACTAACGATCTTCAATTTTGGCCTTCTTCTGCCAACCTCTCTTTTCAACTTCCTGCATGATATAACTCATTACATGTTCTGCATATTTGCCAGGTCCGAAGCCTGCATCATAGCCGAGTTCCTGAGCTAATTCATGGGAGATTCTAGGACCGCCGCAAGTCAGGATGATCTTATCTCTGAGACCTTCAGCTTCAACCAGCTCTTCCATCTTGGTCAGCTGCTTGATGTGGATGTCCTTCTGAGTTACAGTCTGGGAAACCAGAATAGCATCGGCATTTACTTCTTTTGCTTTTGCTATCAGCTCCTCGCAAGGAACCTGAGATCCCATGTTGTATGCAACTACATTCTTGAATCTTTCAAGACCGAAGTGACCGTGGAAGCCCTTCATCTGAATGATAGCGTCGATACCTACAGTATGAGCGTCGGATTCGATGGAAGCTCCGACTACAACGATATCTCTGCCGATATGTTCACCGATCCACTCGCCGCACTCAACACGATCCATAACTGTTCCTTCAACCTTAGGAACTTTAATAGCTGTGTAGTCGATAGTCGGCTGTGCTGAACCGTAAACATTAAAGAATGTATATCCCTTTGTAAGCTCGCAGTAGTATGCAACGTTTGGCTCTTCCAGACCAAGCTTTTTCACATACTGCTTTGCGCATTCTTCTGCTTCTTCGCCGTAAGGCACAGGAAGCGTGAATGACAGCTGAACTTTACCGTCGTTCAGCGCGTCGCCGTAAGGCTTTACACAAGTTAAATCTACCTGAGTAGTAGCTGTTTTATTTTCTGCCATTTTCGCGCACCTCCTTATTTATGATCCATGAACAGTGGAATAAACGGATTGAAGTAGTTTTCGCCCTTGGTGCATACGCCTTCAAGACCGTGGCCGCCGTCGAACGGACGCTTTACGCCGCCGAAGATGCCTTTTTCGATAGTTGAGAAGAGTCCTTCTTTTTCTACTTCTGCCAGCAGAGCGTCAGCTTTGTTGAGAACTTCTTTAGCACGGCTCTGGATTATTCCGCCTTCTTTAAATTCAACTTCGTCACCTAAATGTCTGCAGTTGTTGAAGATATATTTTGCATTTTCTATGGAAAGATATCTATCCTGCATGAACGGAGTATGGATTGCTTCTGTCAGCATACCTGTCAGCAATATAGACTGATGAGTCCATACGGTTACCAGGTTGAACAGAGCATCCTGCAAATGTCCTCTGAAGATATTTCCTGTCATGAACTTTGTAGGAGGCATGTATTTTAATCTTGCCTTAGGGAAGATTTCTCTTGCCATCTGAGCCTGAGCCAGTTCCATGAGGAAGCCGTCTTCTGTGGATGGGTCCATTTCAAATGCATGTCCAAGACCCATCTGCTCTTCAGGGATGTTGGCCAGTACTGCGAACTGTTCATTGATGAACTGGGAAGCAGTTACTGTATGAGCAGCTTCAATAGCGTCATCTGTAGTCAGATAGTTATCTTCACCGGAGTTGAAGATTATGCCGCAGTATCCGATGATAACTCTTGACATGAACTGGTCAACCAGAGTTCTCTGCATGTTGATGTCTCTGAACAGTATGCCGTAGATAGCGTCATTGAGCATCATGTCCAGTCTTTCGAGTGCACCCATTGCTGCGATTTCAGGCATGCACATTCCTGAGGAATAGTTACACAGTCTGATATATCTGCCTACTTCTTCTCCTACTTCGTCAAGAGCTTTTCTCATGATTCTGAAGTTTTCCTGAGTAGCATATGTACCTCCGAAACCTTCTGTAGTAGGTCCGTAAGGAACATAGTCAAGAAGTGACTGAGCAGTAGTTCTTATAACGGCGATAACGTCTGCACCCTGTCTTGCAGCAGCCTGAGCCTGAACCACGTCTTCGTAGATGTTTCCTGTCGCTACGATTACGTAGATATAAGGTTCAGGACCTTCGCCGATAGTGGAAAGATACTCTTTACGCTTTGCTATCTGAGCATCGATTTTTTCAAAAGTCTTTTTGATAACAGGTTTGAGAGCTTCTGCAGCTTCTTCCTGTGTACAAGTAGGAAGCTTGGTTATCTCCAGCTTTCCGGCGGACATTTCTTCCGCGATTTCTTGAGGAGTTTTACCTGTCTGAACCATTGCGTTACCCATCAGGTAAGCGGCTCCTGTAGGCAGTGCTCCAGCATCTTTGATCTGGTCTACAACTACGTTAGGAAGCGGCGTGCCTACATCGTCTACGCCATCAACGCCCAAAAGTCTTACAATGGTTCTTTCTGTAGATACCGTTGTATGACGGTCGATGAATTCCTGCATGTCATGAGCAATGTTTGCTGCATGCTGACGGGCGCTGTCAACAACTTTCTGGTCAAGATTAAGTTTGCTTTTCATCCCATTTCTCCTTATCTGATATATTTTTTCGCTCCATCTATAATCGCCTTATCGATACCCAGCATGGCGGCTATATTCAGAGCATCCTTAGGCACCTGCGCTCCGTTTTCCACTCGCTGCAGGCGATAATCCATGTATTTTGATATTATATTTATCCTATCGCGACGATTAGCTCTTTGTATCTCGCTGTTGAGCTTTGCAAAATCACAATCAGCAAGCCCTTTTACTTGCATATTCACAATGCCCTCCCGCTCGGTTACAGTTTCAAAATGCGTCGTGATCAGGGAAATATACGGTTTTTCAATCAAATAGTCTACCAAACTTTTGGTTAAGGCCGTTCCCTCTGTCGGGTTCGTGCCTGAGGCTATTTCATCTATAAGTATTAGGCTTCTTTCCTGCCCGTTGTCCAGAATTTCCTTCAATTCTTCCATTTCTGAGCCAAAGCTGGAAAGCCCTCTTTCTACTGACTGGGAATCACCTATCAGTATCTGCATATAGTTAGAGAGTCCTACACGTGCGCGGCGCGCCGGAACAAAGAATCCGTATTGAGCGAGGATAGGTATCTGTCCTGCCAATTTAAGAGAAATAGTCTTTCCTCCCATGTTGGCTCCTGTTATCAGCGTAACGCCGTCTTTTAAAGAAAGTGATACGGGACAATACTCTTTCCCCTTTGCTTTGATTATATCTTCCACTTGAAGATTACGTCCATCTTCAAATTCAACTATATGCTCATCTGTTATCTCAGGTTTGATTAAATTATGCTTGATAGAATATATGGCTCTCGCCAGCGCCAAATCCAAGGCGCCCATCTTATCGCAGTTTCCCAAAAGGACATCCGCTTTTGCAGAAATCTTTCCGGAAAGATTCTCTCTTACCTTTTCTTCTTCGCTTTCTATCTCAGCATTGATGTTCTCAACTTCAGAGATATAACTTCTTATTTTATCAGTAGGCTTTAGTTGGAAGGTGACGCTCATATAGTCCTGATCCACTACTTCCAATTGCTCAAGAGCCTGAATCTTCTCAAAGTCCGGATGAGATCTGGCGACCACTATGTCGAATTTAGGAGTAAGCTGTACGCCATGTTCTCGCCTAAGCTGTTCCCTCGTCTGTTTCTGTTCCTTGCGAATCATCAGCTCATACTCGCGCTTTTTAGCTCTGTACTCACCGAGAAGAGGGCTGAACTCATCGTAAATATAAAAGGTATTCATTCTGTCCCCTCTTGGGTCCAGTTCATCTAAAAGGTCTTCTGTATCCTCCAGAAAATACTCCTCCGGAACGGTGTTAACTAAAGGCGCATTTTCGTCACTTTCAAAGATAAGATTCTTTGCTTCCGACTGCGGCCCGCAACAAGCTTCATCCTCTTCTGAAGGCTCTCCGCCGGCGGCTTTGCATTCCTCAGGGCTATGAACGCCTTTGTAATCGCCTATCTCATGTTCCATGGTCAGCTTTCGCAGCTGTCTCATTTGAAGAAGCAACGACTTAACTTCAAAGAGTTCTACGGTAGATAAAGTAACGCTGCCGCTTCTCTGAACCGTCAATGAAGGGTCTTTAACTTCCATGAATACTTCCTGGATTTTGTCAGTCAAAGTCTGATTTTGCTTCACAAATTGTATCATCATTTCTACGCGATCCAATTCTTTGCGAAGCTGCACTTCTTCTCCCGGATAATACGGTTTGAGTTCTTTTAATTGTTTTTTACCAAAAGGCGTATTCAAATCAAGATTGAACATTACATGATCAAGACCAGTCTCACGTCTAGTTTTCACATTGGCCAATCTTCTGTTTTTACCTTGCTTCATAATTACATCCTTAACTTACCGGCTACATCCTCACATCTACGATAGGAATATCCGGTATTGCTTTTTGCATTTCCTCCAGAAGGAATCTGTTGTCAAAAGTATATCCTGCCGGAGACCATGGGTTAACTGTAATAGCCGCAATTTCAATATTCTTCAAAACGCTGACTCTGAAACCTTTTTTTCTGAATATTCCCCAGTCCATAGCGCTTATGAATATCTTTGTCGGGTCTTTAAGGACAAACTGTACTTGCTTGAGGTTTTTAAGACTTATATCTGAAATCACGCTGTTTGTAAAAGCGCCGGGAATATACACATACCTTGTATTCTCATCAATTGCTCCGTTGATATCCTTTGAAGCACCAAGGCCGGTAGACAGATTCAGTTTTTTAACTTTACCGTCGTCGTTTACAAGCATGATCTTATTATCAAAACTGTTCTTTTCTATTGAGTCTCTGATAACGCCTCTTTCCAGTTCCGGCGTTCTGTAGAGATTTACGACATGAGCCGTCTCTTCCACAACTTTATTTAGTTTTCTTGAAAGAACCGCTCCTGTAGATAATATGATAGCGTCAGATGTGTCCGGTGACGCGATGGATTTTCTATCTATTGCTCCGTCAATGAGAATCAGCTGACATCCCATGTCAAGCATATCCTGACAGAGAAGTTTTTGTTCTGCATTTATTACAGGGCCTGCAATTTGGACATATCCTGCTTCTCTTACACGGCAAATGAGAAGCTCTCCAATGGCAGTAGAATATTTTGTTTTCTTTATAACTTCAAGCCCTGCATCTGCAAGGTCATAAAGAAGTGACGGTACAGCGACAAGCATATCTTCATCCAAATACACCCTTGGTTTTTCTGTACCGGTAACCAAGTCCTGCGTTTCTCCATCTCTTCCCGTAGAAGTGATCCCTAGGAGCACTCCCTCGTCAATAGCTTCTTCTATGAGGTAATTGAGCGCTGTGGTCTTGCCTGCATTCTTGGCCATACCAACTATAGAAATAGTCTTATATTTAGTTGACAGGTCATAAAGAAGCCCCATATATGTATCCTCTTTCTTTCTCTGGGGGAGGCCTTTGACCTCCCCCAAAGATTTTTTATTATGTTTCTTGAAGAAATTAGTGTTTATTTCTTTCGTGTCTTGCCAGGTTGCTTGGCTCCATGTATCTGATTTCAGGACCTTCGCCGAGAGCAGAAACTCCCTGATACTTGTAAGTCTTCTTGCCTGTGCAGTAATCGCAAGTGCAAGGCAGCTCAGGCAGCTGAGGTTCTGTATAAGTAGTGATTACACCTTCGTAGTTTCTCAGGATAACCTTGTGAGGAGTCTGAGAAATTACGTACTGAGGCATAACAGGAGTCTTTCCGCCGCCGCCAGGAGCGTCTACTACGAAAGTAGGAACGGCATATCCTGAAGTATGTCCTCTCAGACCTTCGATGATCTCGATACCTTTTGAAACAGGAGTTCTGAAGTGCTCGATACCCATTGAAAGGTCACAGATGTAGATGTAGTAAGGTCTTACTCTGTTCTTAACAAGAATCTGAACCAGATCTCTCATGATGTGCTTGCAGTCGTTTACTCCTCTTAAGAGTACGGACTGGTTGCCGAGAGGAATACCTGCATCAGCAAGCTTTCTGCATGCTTCCATAGCGTCCGGAGTCATTTCCTTAGGATGGTTGAAGTGAGTGTTCAGCCAAATTGGATGATACTTCTTCAGCATTTCGCAAAGCTTGTCGGTTATTCTCATAGGCATAACTACAGGAGTTCTTGAACCGATTCTTACGATCTCAACGTGGTCGATCTTTCTCAGTTCGCTGATGATGTACTCAAGAGTTTCATCTTCTACCAGAAGCGCGTCTCCGCCGGAAAGAAGCACGTCCCTAACCTGAGGAGTTCTTCTGATATAATCGATACATGCATCGATGTCCTCTTTTGATCTTGAACCGTCAGTTTCGCCTGCAAGTCTTCTTCTTGTACAGTGTCT
The DNA here is from genome assembly GCA_900540145.1 of uncultured Eubacteriales bacterium. GTDB lineage: Bacteria > Bacillota > Clostridia > Peptostreptococcales > Anaerovoracaceae > Fimisoma. Next base: position 28,909 of record UQEW01000009.1, on the reverse strand, counting down.
GCAGTACATGGAGCACTGGTCTGTGATCAGGAAAAGTACTCTGTCAGGATATCTGTGAGTCAGTCCAGGAGCCGGAGAGTCTGCATCTTCGTGCAGAGGATCCAAGTCGTCAGCAGCAGATCTGTGCATCTCTGCCAGTGTAGGAACAGCCTGCATTCTTACAGGACATCTCGGATCATCCGGATCCATCAGGGAAGCATAGTAAGGAGTGATGCCTACTCTGAAGCCGCCCATAACCTTTTCGATATCTGCCTTTTCCTGTTCTGACAGGTTAACAACCTGAGCAATTTCTTCTACTGTGGTCAGTCTGTGTTCAACCTGCCAATGCCAATCGTTCCACTGCTCATCTGTTACTCCTTTGAACAAAGGAATGTCTTTCCAATTTCTAATTGCCATTTTTTTCTCCTTTTTTAAATGTCAAAATTTGAAATAAAATTAAGCATACATTTCTTCAAACAGCTTTCTGAGACCTTCATGCTCTCTCAGGTCCTGCAATGTGATAGCTGCATGACCCTTAGCATATCCATTTCCGATAAGCATGTTTACGTCTTTGCCAACGCCTTCTGCACCAAGAGCAGCCTTAGTGAAGCTTGTAGCCATTGAGAAGAAGTAAACTGTACCGCCATCTTTGCAAGCCAGGATGGAAGCCATTTCTGTGTTTTCAATGTTTACGCAGTTGATTACCAGGTCAAACAGTTCTCCGTTGGTCAGTTCCATAGCTTTGTTGTACATGCCAACAGCGTCTGTAGCATCCATGTGGAAGTATTCGTCAGCAAGGTCAAGATTTCTTGCTCTGTCCTCGGACTTCTGTGAACCAGCAGCACAAACAACAAGGCCTGTAACTCCAGCTCTCTTCTTTGCTTCATACAGGCAAAGAAGTCCGGACTTTCCGCCGCCACCGATAACCAGAATCTTCTGACCGGACTGGCAAAGTTTAGCTGCCTGTGCAGGAGCACCTGCTACGTCCAATGCTGAAAGAGCAAGTCCTTCCGGCATGTCATCAGGAATGATTCCGTAGATACCGCTCTGGAACAGGATTGCCTGACCTTTGATGTCAACCTGGTCGATGGAAGGTCTCATTTCGAGGATTTCATCGATCTTCAGCGGAGTCAGAGACAGGGATACTAATGTAGCGATCTTGTCACCAACTTTCAGGTCTCCTACATAAGCAGGTCCTATTTCTTTAACTGTTCCCAGAAGCATTCCGCCGGAACCAGTCCAAGGGTTCTTGTGCTTACCAGCTTTTGCTACGATATCCATCATAGTCTTCTTAACTTTTTCCTGATCTTCAGGTGAATTTTCGATATCAGCTGGCTTCTTGCCGTTGCAAGATCTTCTAACGATCTCAGTAAATGAAGCAGAGTCAACATTGAGAGTCTGAACATCAATCAGAACTTCGTTGTCATAGATCTCCATAGTGTTGTCGATAACGTCTGCTGGCTGTGGCAGTACTCCTTTAGGTGAAATAACTCTGTGAGTACCGTAAGGGCATCCTTTTTTCATTTTTTTATCCTCCTACAAACAATTATATTTATGATTTTATACCTGACATCAAATATCACATCAGGCATAACTGGCTATGATAATTATATATCAAATTTAAACAAGTTTCCATAAAAAAAACAAAATTTGTGTAAATTATCATACTCATAACATTCCATCTACATAAAAAGCAAGTTTCATGCCAAGGCAAATCTAAAATAATTGCCGTTCTTAAAAGGTCAACTATTGCTGTTTTTCAACATTTTTAAGCTCATCACAAATTTATTAGACGCATATGAAGCAAAAATGCGAACCGTTTCAGGTTCGCATTCGGATTGAGTGAACACAATTCGTTTCAAATCGATTAAAAGCTTCACAAAACGAATTTATTCTTTATCAAAGGTTATATTTCTTCTTTTTTCGCACCATCTGAGTCTGGCTTATCCCAATGGCTTTCGCTGCCTTTCTGGTAGAACCGTACTTTTCATAAGCATATTTTATCAAACCGCACTCATATTCTTCCACGGCTTTTTGCAAATTTATTTCTGACTGCTGTACTTCATCGGTTTCTTCATCCGGCAAGTATTCAAACAGCTCTCCGTGCTTTTCTTTCACTACATCCATCAAAGTTATAGTTTCGCCTTGGGATGATATTATAAGTCTCTGCACCATGTTTTCCAACTCCCTGATGTTACCCGGCCACTGCTGTTGTTTTAGGTACTCTATAGCGTTATCATCGATTTCTCTTTTTACTCCGAACTTCTGTCCGTACTTTTCCAAGAAGTGGCTCACTAAAGCGGGGATGTCGTCAGTTCTTTCTGCAAGACTTGGTATCCTGATGGGCACAACGTTTAAGCGATAATACAAATCTCTTCTGAAGCTGCCTTCTTCCACTAGTTTCTCAAGATCTTTATTGGTAGCAGAGATTATCCTTACATTAGTCTTGACAGGTGAAGTTCCTCCAACTCTATAGAATTCTCCATCTTGAATTGCCCTGAGCAGTTTCGCTTGCATTTCCAGCGGCAACTCTCCTATCTCATCAAGAAAAATTACGCCATTGTTGGCCAGTTCAAAGTATCCTTTCTTTCCGCCTGCACTGGCGCCGGTAAACGCACCTTTTTCATATCCGAAGAATTCAGACTCTATAAGTGAAGGTGAAATGGCTCCGCAGTTGATTTTTACAAAAGGCTGCATTTTTCTCGTGCTGTTTTTCTGTATTATGTTAGCAGCTTTTTCTTTTCCGACGCCTGTATCTCCAAATATTATGACATTGCAATCATACCTGGACACTTTCATCATCTCTTCAAGGACTTGTCCCATGACCTTGCTTCGACAGACGAAGTCTTCCATCATGGTCTTTTCAAAGATCCCTTTGCTGAACGGATTAGTCTCCGGCTCTTCTATATCTCTGTAAACCGGCTCTATAAATTCTGCGTCTTTCAAGTATGGTGCCATTTCTCTGACTATTTCCATGTCGAATATATCATATTCTTTCAAATATCCTTCCGCACATCTGACGCACAACGGTTTAGACATCGATTCGGTAATGTAAAGGGCTATATTTAAATTGTTTATTAAATTGGCAAACAGCACCGTCCCCTCCGGCTTGGTTGCCAGAATGTTGATGGTCTCCGCTCCCGGTATTTCGGCACAGTTGATGGAAAAATCGAATAAGGACTCAGCATTCAGCTGACGCATGCACTCCATAGGTCTCAGTATGTTTATAAAATGCACTTCATTGAAAACTTTTTCTATCAGCTCGTCTATGCCCTTGCCGACCATCCTCATGCTGGTTCTTTTGTCAAACAAGCATACTATTTCAGCATCAGGACCTGCCTCTCGCCTTATAACATATCCGTACAGAAGATTGGTCAGCATGCTGTTTCCGACTACGAGGAACTTTTTACTGTCACCGATAAGCTGGTGAAGCCTGTAAAGAGTCCCTGATTGGTCGAAGGTAAACATCATCAGATCCAATGGCAAGTCCTCAGGAATTTTTACCAGTGGAATCAGGTCATGCACTATGGCATATCCTGTGGCTTCCACTTGATTAAAGGCTTTATTAAGCGAAGTTATGTCTTCTATATACATAGGCACTGACGCTACAGACACATTGCATATTATTTTATCCCCCACCTTAAGTCCCTGCGGGTTATGATACTCGCTGCCGATTTCTTCGATTACTCCCATCACAAGTCCGCCGGTATCAGTCACAGGATTGTGAAGCTTGCCTCGTCTTATTACTATATCAATTATCTGTTGTTTAATTTTTTTCTCATTGTCGTTAACTTCTGTACAAATTTGCTTGAAACCTGTCCCTTCTAGGTGTATCCTTTTTATAGAGACTCTGAGTTCATCAGGATATATATTGCGGCTGTTATCAAGCCTCCATGCAGAAGTAGGCAGTACGTGCTGTGGCTCCAGGACGCGTTTGATTCCATATGTCATAGACATTTTGTGTTCACTCCTCCCCTGGTGTGAACCTAAATCGGTTCACTTGTCTTGTATTTTCAATGATAAATCATTGGCACGCATTTTGCAATATTTATTTGATGAATTCAAGCCAACAAAAAGTTGTTTTATATCAATATAAAAAGGAGAAATAACAATGGAAGAAAAAATCACTTCAACTCTGAGATTGAGAATGTCAGCTAAGGACGCTCATTACGGTGGAAATCTGGTAGACGGAGCTCACATGGTACATCTTTTCGGAGATGTTGCTACAGAACTGCTCATCAAATTTGACGGCGACGAAGGTCTGTTCTGCGCATATGACAACGTAGAATTCCTGGCCCCTACATATGCCGGCGACTACATCGAAGCTTACGGAGAAATCACCAGCGTAGGCAACACTTCAAGAAAAATGAAATTTGAGGCCAGAAAGGTTGTTCAGGCAAGACCTGACATCAGCGCTTCTGCTGCTGACTTCCTGGAAGAGCCTATCGTAGTAGCAAGAGCTACAGGAACTTGCGTAACTCCAAAGGAATGCAAGAGAAAATAATGAAATGATCGGCCCTGTCCGCATCGCTTGTCAATGCGGACAGGGTCGTTTCATTTCATTCGCCAGGGTTCCCCGCGAGCGGCAGCTAATATCATCAGGCGCCTGGTCCTTGCCGCGAGCGGAACGGAACCTACGGCGCGGCAGGATCGACCCTGCTTATGCCGCCTGTCAATGCGGACAGGGTCGTTTCATTTTACAAGCCGGATAGAGATGGCTCATACGCCACCCCTGATATGATACAATACACCCACGATTTGACCAAAATATTTTAAAAAAGTGGGGCAAAAACCCACTATCTGAAGCAAAAAGCAAAAAATCGTGGGTGTGACAATGTGATTGCCCATACGCTTAGTTTGCTATAAGCCAACAATTTAAGATTTATGTAAACTAATACCAAATGGTTGCCTACCATCTATTCAAGGAAGTCCTGTTGAACCCCCACTTTTTTATATGAAAATGATAAAATCGTGGGTTTTTGCCCCACGATTTTAAACAAAAAATACAATATCGTGGGTTTTTGCTTTTTTGTTTTTCATCTTATAATTCGTACGAAAAGAAGACTGCCTTATTAACGAAAGGCGAGCATAGATGAGGCGGCCCCCATCTATGCTCGCCACGGCTGGCAGCCCGACTGCAGCGGCGCTGGCGGCGGACATCAGCAGCCCGACTGCAGCGGCGCTGGCGGCGGACATCAGCAGCCCGCCTGCCGCCTGCGTCAGCAGTTTTTCAATTCTTCTATTTCTTCTCTTGTAAGCTTGCGGTAGTGACCGGGACGCAGATGACCCAGGCGTATTCTTCCTATAGCTATGCGCTCCAGCTCCTGAACGGGATTTCCGACAGCCTTGAACATCTTACGCACTTGACGGTTTTTGCCTTCATGAATGGTGATTTCCACGAGAGTTGAAGTCCGGGTGCCTTTGATTATTTTCACCTTTGCGCGGCTGGTTACATAGCCGCCTATGTCGACTCCTCTTGCCAATTTTCTGGCCTTTTCATCGGAAAGCACTCCCTTTACAAGAGCCCGATACGTCTTTTCCAGTTCATGCTTGGGATGAGTCACCCTATAAGTAAGCTCTCCGTCATTGGTCATGATAAGGGCTCCCGTCGTATTGTAGTCCAGCCGGCCTACGGGGAAAAGTCTCTCATCTATATCCTTGACGATATCCATTACGGTGGCTCTTTCCTTATCATCGCTGGCGGAAGTTATCATTCCCATAGGTTTATTAATTAGTACATAAACCAATTTTTGCTTGTCGGATATGAGTCGTCCGTTGACATATACTTTGTCGCCCTCCTGGACGTCATAGCCCGGTTCCTTCAACACGGCCCCATTGACCTTCACATTACCGTTGGCAATAAGTTCGTCTGCTTTTCGTCTGCTGGCTATGCCTGCCTGAGCAATATATTTATTTATCCTCATAGTTTTTTCCTCATTTTTAGTCTTTGCTTTATTTTATCACAGGCTGTTATCTATTGTAAATATCGCTAAGTCCCTCGGCTTCGACGATTTTCTTGATAAGCTTAGGTTCTATGCAATAAAGGTTTCTGTCTTTCATCCTATCGAAATATTCTCCTCCCGCAAATGTAAATCTTCTGTCAAGACCGTTTTCTTCTTCCAAAACATCATTGGAAAATTGCAGCAGATCGCCTATAGCCAGGCTGTCAGGCAATCTTAGCATCGGTCTGCCTTGGGCATATTCAACAGCATTGTATCCCGCCAGCGAGCCAGTGGAAATAGCTTCGGTATGACCTATAAAAAATCCTGATTTTTCTCCTCCCAGGAACAGATTCTCCATGCCCCTGGCTCTCATATATTGATCTCTTAATCCTACAGACATGTATCTGACAGAATTTCCCTTTCCGCCGGCATAAGGGTCTGCGAATCTTGCGTTTTCAAATCCTTCCACCTGCCGCAAGTCTTCCAGATTAAAATATGAAGTCATCAGTTTAGCATAGCCCGTATCAATGAGGATCAAGTTTTCTGCATAGGGGTCCAACGCATATTGCCTGCATACCTTCCGCTTGAGCTTATCGCGGTTTATCAATCTGTCAGGTAGAGGCACTACTGCGAAGCCGTCCTTTTCTAATTTTTTTTGAAGTTTTTTTGAAAGCGTTCTTTTTTCAAGCTTGCAAGACCCGCTGAAAGCGCCTCGAGTGCCATCGGCTTTACATGCCGCCACATCCTTCAATCCGGCTTTTTCTGTTATGCTGACTCTCGGACCGAAGGCGGGGCACCTCAGTATGCACATAGAGCAGCCGTTGCCGTATCGCATGCAGTTGCCCATAGGACCGGTGGAACCGGTAGTTTCAATGAAAGCGTCTCCTGTGAACTCCTCACCGCCAGCCGTTATAACAGAGGCTATTTTCGCATCGTTTTCCATCTTTACATCTGTCACCCTGGTCATAAACTTGATTTCTATATTCAGTTGCTTTACCAACCGCCTGACTTCAGGCTCGACTAAAGCCACGTCATAAAAAGACGCATGGCTGTGTCCCGGAAAATCGACGTTTTTATGTGTAGACAGCCTGTCGGTTATTTCAAACAATTCCCCCGCACCGAGAGCTATATTCTCTTCCGCAGCCGTGAAACGACCGTTATTTCTCATTATTCCGCCTACGTTCCCAAGCCCCAAGAGCATATCGGTCTTCTCACAAATTATAACTTCCGCTCCGCGTTTGGCAGCTCTGATGGATGCTGCTACTCCCGACCATCCGCCGCCTATTACTATTATTTTAGACATACAAACACCTTCCTCTCATAGAAATACTATGCCGGGAAGGCGCCGATTATTGTTTTTATTTTTTATTTCTTTTTAGTTATCCAAAGGATTTGAGGAGCTGCCGAGCTTTGATTCAACATATCCGTCATTACGCAGTGGAACTTGTTTTTCTCCAGATTCTGAGCGAATGTTTTTATAGCTTCGAATTCTTTTCTCCCCTCTTCATGTCCGGGGTATATGGTTACGCATACAAGCCCGCCCACCTTTATCACATCTACTGCCGCTTTTACCGCCTTAACAGTATTCTCAGCCACGGTTGTGATTCTTTTATCACCTCCCGGCAAGTATCCCAGGTTAAATATAACCAATGCCGGCTGAACATTTATATATCTTTCCAAATAAGCATGATTATCTTTTATAAATATGACTTTTTCCTCTGATCCCGACTGAGCACTTTGTTGCTTATGATTCCATACTCTCCATGAAATTCCGTTGGCCGACATAAGCTGCTGCGCAGATACCAAAGCTTCCTCCTGTATATCAAAGGAATATACTCTCCTACATTTTCTGGCCAGAAACAAAGTGTCATTGCCACGGCCGCAAGTACAATCTACGGCATCACTTTCTTCATCTATATATTTTTCACACATCATAAGTGCCAGCCGAGTTGTGTCCTGCAAAATGTTCATTTCTTCATTCCCTTCCGAACACCATCTTTAAAGCATTCAAAATCACTAAAATAATACCCGGTTTATAAATATTCATATTAGGATTATACCAATATTATCTACAAAACTACAATATCTTAACTTACTTTTGTCTTTTTCTTAACTTACTTTTGTCTTTTTCCATATTGATTTTTTTACCATTATGATACATAATCAAATTACATTACATAATACTTTGGAGGTATTTAGAATGAAGAAAAAGGTCACAATTTTATTATTGGCATTTTGTTTAGTTTTCTTGGCAGCATGCGGCTCACCTTCCCCTTCTGATGCATTAAAAGCTGATCTTGAAAATGCAAAATCATCGCCTGATGAAATCATGGATGGACTGGGAAGCGATGGCTTTGGTGAAGAAGCTACTCAAGCTTTAATCGATAAGGTTCTGGAATTTGACTATGAAATAGGCGAAGAAAGCATCGATGGCGATACTGCAACTGTAGAGCTTACAATCACAACATATCCGTTGGGAGACATTTTCACTACAGTTTTATCTGAACTTTTCAGTTCCGACATGGAAGAGCTTGCTTCTATGACAGAGGATGAACTTATGGCCTGGATGGATGAGACTCTTATTTCGCAGCTTGACGCTGCCGAAAAGACTTACGTAACTGATGTAACCGTTACGTTAAATCAGGAAGACGGTCAGTGGGTAGTTCAAGAAGATCAGGAATTTTCCAATGCTCTTACCGGCGGAATGATAGATTTCGCTTCAGATGCGATGGGCAGCCTTTCATAATAGGGAAACCCCTTTTGGAGTGCAGTCGCCACATTTTTGAACATTAGAAATTAAAAATCAAAAGGGGCAGGAGCAATTCCTGCCTCTTTTCAGTTAGGTGCGTTATTCATCTATGCATTTGCACAAGCGTACCGTATGACCGTTTTCATCGGTATGAGAACAAGCCCCGCAAACACCTTCTCCGCAGCACATGTTGGCATGGTTAGGATAAATGATTTGCGGCTCTTCAAAACGGCATTTTTCCATCAGCAACGTTTTGTAATAGGGGGAAACCATTAAAAATATGTTCGGAGCTTTACCTGTATGTTTTATGCTGTATTCGACATCTTCTCGCACTGTTACCGACAAGCTTTCCAGTTCTTTATCCAATGCTATCTTTTTGTATTCCAAAGGTAAAACATACTTATCGATAAACTCCCTGGTCAACTTGCTTTCATCCAAATACATTCTTATAAGGCTTCCGCCGATTACATTTTTTTGATTCAATACAGGCATAATGGCTATTCCTTTACCTATTATCACGGTGAGCCTCTTTATATCAAACTGTTCTTTATGGATTACACCGCTGAAAAAAGGTCCTGTCACTTTTATTTTGTTGTCCTTTTCCAACCTTCGGTCTAACAATTCTGTTTTAGGACCTTCAACATACATAGCTGCTTTTACATAAGAATACTTGCCCGTTTTTGCTTCCATAACAGAAAGGGGTACTTTATACCCATCTGAATCTATCATCAAAAATGCTCCCAGCTTACTGCATTCAAGAGCAAATCCCATAGAAGTCTCCAAAGTCATCACTTTAAGTTTATCAGAAAAATCTTCTACTGCTGCAATTTTAAAATTTCTTTCAATTCCTCTTGTTGCGGTCTTTCGACCATTTTGTATATATTCAGTATATGGGCAAACGCCTTGCCATGAGGAAGCGCAATCGCACTTTCCTGTGCTTATCATTCCGCAAGTATAGCACTGCCCCGTTTCCATCAAAACGCATGGGCATTTTTCCGTCCCTCTGTCTACACAAACATATCCCATTCATATTCCCCCTATGATTGTTTCGAAATTACATCTTGGCGTGAGAATCCGTAAGCCAGCATGTTATATGCATCGTTGAACCAATTAGAATCATCTAAGACAACTGCGATAAGTTCAGTCTGACCTCTCTTGGCTGAAGCCACCAAAGTTCTTCCTGACAGCCTAGTATATCCTATTTTAATTCCGGTAGCCCCTTCATACTGGCTTATGGTTTTATTTTTATTAACGAAAACCCTGTCAGTTTTTTCGCTTTGCCATTTTTCCGATTGTACTATTTGGCGAAATTCTTGGTTTTTCATGGCTTCCATACTTATAAGCGCCAGGTCTTCGGCTGTGGTGTAGTGGTTTTCATCGTACAAACCGTTAGGATTTACAAAGTGAGTTCCTTCACATCCCAGTTCCAAAGCTTTCTGATTCATCCTGTCTATAAAATTTTCCATGCTGCCTCCGCAACATATAGCAAGGGCGGCAGCTGCATCATTTCCGGATTGGAGCATCATGCCGTACATCAGCTCTCGTATAGTAAGCTTCTCACCTGCTTTCAGATATATGGACGACCCTTCCACTCCGACTGCTTCTTTAGGTATGATCACACAGCTATCCATATCGGTTTGGGTCTCGCCTAATATATCAAATACTACGAGAGAAGTCATTATCTTCGTCGTACTGGCCGGATAAAGTTTCTGGTCTGCATTCTTTTCAAATATGATCTGACCGTCAGAGGCGTCTATTAATATTGCTCCTTTCGCTGATACAACAGGTGCGTTTTCCATCTGCCTTTCGTCGGCCTTTTCACTCTGTTGGTTGTTATTACTTACTCTGATGGTTGAAGATATGTGAGCTACCGATGTGTATCGTATTACTGTTCCTGCTATCAGTGTTAAACATACACATATAAGTACTGCTATTAAAATTTTCTTGTTCATAAAAAACTCCCTCACAACATTTTACTGTCATGGGGGAATTATTATTACCACATTTCAGGCCTTTATATTTATATTTCAATTCTCATCTGGTTTTCATTAAGCTGGTCATCCTCATCCTCTATGTCATCTGCCAAAGAACCGGACATAGCACTTTCTATATCTTCTATTTCCGGAAGTTCTTTGATAGAAGAGAACCCGAAATTTTTTAGAAAGGTATCTGTAGTGCCATACAATATAGGTCTTCCGATAGTGTCAGCTCTGCCTTTTTCCGTAACCAAGTCTTTTTTTAGAAGTCCTTCGATAACTCTGTCACATTTGATGCCTCTTATAGCCTCTATTTCACCTTTGGTTACAGGCTGTTTGTAGGCCACTATCGCCAGCACCTCCAGCGCTGACTGGGATAACTTCTTGACTTTGACAGGAGTGCACAAGCTTCTCACATAATCAGCATTTTCTTCTCTGGTAACAAATTGAAAAGATTTATTTATCCTCCTTATTACTATTCCTCTGCCTTCTTGCTCATATTCTTTTTGAAGTTCCAAGAAATATTCAAGAGCTTCGTCTTTGCTTATATTGAAGACATCTGCAGCGGCTTTCACCTCAAGAGGCTCGCTCCATGTAAACATCATCGATTCCAAGGCCGATTTTATAGTCTTTTTATTGCTCATACTTTATTTCTCCTTTGTCAATCCTTTCCCCTGCCTCTACCTCAATATTGCCATAAGTGGACTTCTGTTCGACTTTAATTATCCTCTCTTTGGCCATCTCCAACAGAGATACAAAGGTTATCACTACATCATAACGGTCTTTTTTATTTACGATAAGTTCTCTGAAGCTTAATATTTTACCTGCCTTTCCTTTTATGACATCCACAATATGTCTCATACGGCTTTCAACAGAAAACCTTTCTCTTTCTATCCTGGTGTAATGCTTCCTTACAGCTTCTATCCTATGCTTTCGCTGTATGAACGATGTGAAAGCTCCTGCAAATTGTTTTAGATCTAAACTCAAATATTCATCAGGCTGTTCTAAGAATTGCGAAATATCTTCCTGCGGTTTTTGGAATACATCCGAAGCCGCTTCCTCATACAGGCGCAATATCTCCGCTGCTTTCTTGTACTTTTTATATTCCACCAGCCTCTCTACCAATTCTCTTCTTGGGTCATCTTCTGGAATTTCTTCGCCTGTATTGCTTACTCTAGGCAATATCATCTTAGATTTTATCTCGATAAGCGACGAAGCCAAAACCATAAATTCAGTAGAAACGGTTATATCCATTTCTTTCATGGCTTTTATATAATCCAAATACTGAGACGTGATGCTGCTTATCTCAATATCATAAATGCTCATCTGAGCGTTTTCTATTAAATATACCAGAAGGTCAAACGGTCCTTCAAAAGATTGCAGTTTTACTTTATAACTCATGCCTGGTTTTTATTCTCCTGTCGGTTATAGTACAGCAATGCTCCTACGACAACTACGCATCCGATAAACTCATAAAGTTCTGGGATCTGGCCAAGAAAAATCACTGCCAAAATGGTTGCAAATACTGCATCACCTGTCTCCCATGTAGAAACATACAACGAGCTTACATGGCCTATGCACATATTGAAGACAGCATGAGAGCCTATCTGGCAAACGAAGGCCATTACTATGAGAAGCACATAGTCCATAGGTCTATATCCCAGCAGCGGAGTTCCGCTGGCTATTACTCCTATAATGAAGCATATCCAGCATGAGGCGAAAACAAGGAGTACATAAAGAGATCCCTCCACTCTTTTTCTCACCTCATCCCCCATGGCAAAATACAGTCCCATAAACATGGCTGCCATAAACGCTAAGATATTGCCTGTGAGATTTCCTCCTGCGAAAGCGTTATAATCAGCCCCTACTATAAGCACTCCCCCCAAAAGAGCTACTGCTATTGCCAATACTGATTTGACGCTTACTTTTTTATGATATACGAAAATTGTTATTATAAGTACTACTAAAGGATGTAACGCAGCCAACACTGCTGCGCTTGCTATATTTGTCAGCTTTACGGCGTTGAACCAGGAAAAATAATGCCCAAAAAGAAAAGCGCCTGAAATAAAGCACAACAGATAGTCTTTTTTGCTTATAGCCATAAGCTTTTCTCTTTTCTCATGGTTTGCGACAGCCGGTATTATAAAAAACGGCAGCGCTATTGTCAGTCTCCAAAATCCGATTGCCAACGAAGGGGCTGTTATTAAATTTCCCAATATTCCTGAAGACGACCCAAACAGTACTGCAAAAACTGTAGCAATTTTGGCATGTCTTGCTATAAGTCCACCCTTATTATCCGAAATTCTCATTTTATTCCTCTTTTTATATCTAATTTTATTTATTTTCTTCCATTATTTTTTTTAAATTAATCTCGTATGGCGGATAGACTATCCCTTTTTCTGTTATTACAGCAGTTATATATTTAGCTGCAGTGACATCAAAAGCGGGATTATAAGTTTTGATACCCTCAGGAGCCATTGGTCTCTCATACCACATGCTATATATTTCCTCGCCTTTTCTGAGTTCAATATTAATATCGTCGCCTTTCTCCGTATCCATATCGATGGTTGAAGTAGGAACATACATGTAAAACGGAATGCCGAATTCTTTAGCAAGTATAGCCACGCCGGATGTGCCTATTTTGTTGGCACCGTCTCCGTTGGCCGCCATCCTGTCACATCCCACTACTACCGCATCTATCCAGCCCTTTTTCATAACTGATGCAGCCATGTTGTCACATATTAAAGTAACATCCACTCCTGCCTTTTCAAGTTCCCACGCAGTAAGCCTTGCTCCTTGCAATAAAGGTCTCGTTTCATCTGCAAATACATGAAATCCGTAGTCTCTTTCCTGTCCCAAATGGATAGGCGCAAGACATGTGCCATACCTGGAAGTGGCTATAGCGCCGGCATTGCAGTGAGTTAAGATTCCCATTCCGGGTCTCAGCAAAGAAAGACCGTATTCTCCCATGGCTTTGCAGGCTTCTATATCTTCTTGATGTATTTTTTGTGCTTCTTGAAAAAGAATCTGTTTTGCTTGGTCTACAGATGTGTGCTCAGATTCTCTAAGCTGTCTCATCATTCTCCGGACAGCCCAAGAAAGGTTCACTGCAGTAGGTCTGGCGCTCTCAAGATATTCAGCTGCCTTTTCGGTTGTTTCAAAAAGCTCTTCCGGAGAGTTCCCCGCATATCTGTTCGCTTCAATATAAAGCCCGTAAGCAGCAGCCACACCGATAGCCGGTGCGCCCCTGACTTTCAAATGATATATGGCATCCCACATATCTTCCTTTGTCTGTATTTCTATATAAGTTTCTTCTGCCGGAAGCTTTGTCTGATCCAGCAATAGCATCCTTCCGTCAACAAATTTAAACGGCGTTATTTCTTGTATTTTAGACTTGTTCATTTATCACATACCATATATATCCTAAATAATCCGCTATATTTAAAATAGGTTCTCCTGTATAAAGGTTGGTGCTGCCTGCTATCTCTTCAAAAGGCGGCGCGCTCAAGTACTCTATAAGCGTGGCTGCGCACTGATAGTCATCATAATTAAAGAAGAACTCCTGGTCGCCTGTCACATAGTAATAAAATCCTGCCATATCATATATTTCCAGTGCGTATAATACATCGAAGGTACTATTGAAAACATCGTCGCTGCCGTCTTCACTGCCGCCATATTCGCCCTGCCCATAAGTCCATTGTACGTTTTCTTCATTGCCGGCAATGGCGGAAGTATCTAAATTGCTGTAATAATCCAGCGAAAGTCCTGTCTCATACGCTGCCTCTATTTGTTCTTTTTCAGATACATCCTCTATGCTGCTGTAAATATCTGTGTAATCATTGCTGTCGTTTCCCAAAATGTCACTAAAATTGCTGAAGTCTATTTCTCCCACATAATCTCGAACAGCAAAAAATACAGAGCCCAGCACGGTGATTAAAATTACTGCGACCACAATAATTATGGGTACAACAAACTTTTTCTTGCTTCCGCTGCTGTTTTTTCTATACTCATTTTTATAATCCGGTCTAGCTTCTTTGTATGTATCCTGTGAATCACTTTCCTGCGGTCTGCCTCCGCTTTCCTTTTGTTCTATACGGTCTTTAAGTTTTTCAAAGCGGGCTCTTCTCTGGGCGTTGCTAACCGGAGGCGCGCTTCCGGTCAATACTCTATAAGCTTCCGTAGCCTGCCTTTTCTTTTTCTCCGCATAAAAAGGGTCATCACGATAATCCGCAGAGCTAAGCTTAGCAATGCGTTCTTCGTATGCTTGTTTTATCTGCTTGGAAGTAGCGTTCTCGTTTAGTCCGAGAATTCTATAATAATAATTTCTATCCATCTCCAACTTACCTGATTTTATAAAACACTCAATTTGCATTTATTTTATCATAATTATATCATGTTTTTTTAAACTTGAGAAGTTTCAATCTCTCAAAACCTTGATATAATCTTAAGCTTTTAGTATTATTAAAGTGTTAAAATCAACCTGTAACTTTTTTAATCCTGATATATGGAGGTATCAAAATGAAGTTTTATATCGTCGATGCTTTTACTGAAAACTTATTTGGCGGCAACCCTGCCGGAGTAGTGATATTGCCCGAAGGAGAAGATTTTCCTTCCGATGAAATCATGACCAAGACTGCAGCTGAACTGAGGTATTCGGAGACTGCTTTTATAAAAAGGCTTAACGACAAAGAATTCAACATAAGATATTTTACTCCGGCTGCCGAAGTCGAACTTTGCGGCCACGCGACAATAGGTTCTTTTAAAGCGCTTTTGGCCGGCGGATATATAGAAGATAATCAAACTTACATCAACCATACTTTGTCAGGGACTCTCAATATAGATATAAAAAACGGCTTTGTTCTCATGGACATGGCCGCTCCCGTTAAGATTGGAGAAATTTCAGAACATGAAAAGCTCAGGGAGCTTTATGATATCATGGGACTGGACTATGACGCTGAAAAGTCAGAAGGAGTCAGCATGATCCCTCAGCTTATATCCACCGGGCTTCCCGATATAATGATGCCCGTATCTTCTCTTGAAGTTCTCGATAGGATAGAGCCTGATTTTCCGGCGCTTTCCAAGCTGTCAGAAAGGTACGAGGTGGTAGGCGTCCACGCTTTTACCGTGAATTGTGACGATGCCACATGTCACGTAAGGAATTTCGCGCCGCTGTATGATATTGACGAGGAGGCCGCCACAGGTACCTCCAACGGCGCTCTGACGTATTACGGATATCTCAATGGTTTTGTCAAATCGGGAGATGATTGTAGGTTCATCCAGGGAGAAAAGATGCAAAGGCCGTCGGCGATCCTCAGCCACATTGAGGCTGACGGCGACAACTGCTCAATTCAGGTCGGCGGCAGCGCTGTTATATTAGCTGAGGGAGATATTAAATTATAGAATTTGCAGATGCGGCTGAATACAAATTCAGCCGTCGTAATAAAATGCAAAGATAAGGCGTTCAATGCCCAAGACCGTATAGAAACCCCGGACAGGTTGTATGAATGTCCGGGGTTTGTCTACAGTACGAACGCCGCCCTTAGCGGGGCGGCGTTATCACATCTTTATTTTAGGCAGCTTATTTCTTCCACAGTCCGTGGAGGTTGCACCATTCATATGCTGCTACCAGCTTATCTCCATCGGCTAAAGCAAATTCGGCTTCAGGCTTCTCACCTGCTTTTAGATGCTTTCTCTGAACGCCTTGTTCAGTTTCTATGGCAATCCAACCAATGTGGTGTTCTTCAAGCATAGGATGTTCAACTTCTCCTACAACCACTTTAACCTTGTTTCCGTCAACCGTTACTACAGGAACGTGCTTTTCTACAGCAGCATCAACCGTGCCCGGAACCAACTCCTTCATCTTTTCACCGCAGCAAACAACAGGAACTCCTGAATCGTTTACAAATTCTATGATATTTCCACAATGTTCACAAACATAAAACTTCATAATAGTACCTCCCATGTTTTTATCTTGTATATTTAATATTACCATATGGAGGAAAATTTAAACAGCTTTAAATCTTATATTTATTTCTGTTCCCTCGTTTTCTATGCTGTCTATTTCCAGTTCTCCGTCCAGATAAGAAACTGCGTGTTTTACGATGGAAAGACCCAGTCCCGTACCTCCTGTCGCCTTAGAGTGGCTTTTGTCGACTCTATAGAATCTTTCAAACACTCTCTTAAGATCACTCTTCGGTATTCCTATACCTGTGTCTTTGACCGAAAGCAAACAATCCTCGCCTTGTTGGTTAACAGAGACCTCTACTGTTCCGCCTTTTTTATTATATTTAATCGCATTATCACAGAGGTTATATATTATCTCATCCAGGATGTATCCTACTCCCATTATACATACAGAGCTTCCGCTGACAGATATTGTTACTTGTTCTTCATCAGCTTTTGTCTTAAGTCTTCTGGCTACTTCTTCAGCTGCCGCCAGCACATCTATCTCCTCTTTCTCATCCGGAACAGTCTCTTCATCCAATTGAGAAAGTTTGATTATATCTTCTATCAGCGATATAAGTCTTGAAGACTCTTCTTTAATAGTCTTAGCAAAATTCTTTACGTCTTCCGGCTTAACCAAACCGCTGCTGAGCATGTCTGATACGCCATATATGGAAGTAAGCGGAGTCTTTAATTCATGAGAAACATTGGAAGTAAACTCCCTTCGCAGAGCCTCGCCCTTTTCTTTCTCTGTTACATCGAGGATTATTAAAATTGCTCCGGTAATTTTTCCGTTGTCATAAACAGGATTAGCAATTATCTCGCATATGGATTCTTTGAGATTTAAAGCAGTTCTGCAATGTTTACCGTTTAAGGCTTCAGTCACAGCTTTGCGGAAGGCTTCGCTTCTGTTAAGTCTCAATACAGTCTCTGACTTGGCTGCAGCATCTGCCTCAAGCATCCTTATGGCGCTGCTGTTATATGTAAGAATGTCCATATCCTTATCAATAATAATGAGACCTTCTGCCATATTTTCTGTTATAATTTTAAATTCATTTTGCTGCTTCTTAAGATTTTCCATTTGGTTGTGGATTCTATTGTTTTGCTGATGAATTCTATGAAGCAACGGTAGAATTTCCACATAATTCTTTTCTATATCCGGGGAATCCAAATCTATGTCATTGATAGGTTTTATGATTCCTCTCGTAATTCTCGCTGAAATTACAGCGCCTAAAGCAACCAGTACTACTACTATGATTAAAATAATCCAGAAAGTATCTGCCACAAGCGCTATCTGTGAATAATGGCTGGAGGAAAGTCTGAGTATATTGCCATCGTCCATTTTTACAGCATAGTACCTGGTATCTTCAGATAACGTGCTGGAATGTCTTACAGCATAACCTTCTCCATCCTCAAGAGCTTCTTTTACCTCTTCTCTTTCAAGATGATTAGACATTATATCTGAATTGGCATCGCTGTCGAAAAGGACTTCACCGTTGTCGGCTATCAGAGTAATTCTGCTCTGGGTGTCTTCTCCGTCTATTTTCTCCAAATATTCTATGCCATTCAATTCTATGGCAGTTTCAACAAGTTTCGCTTCATCGCGCATCTCGTCATCTACCTTGTCGCCGAGATAGTTATACATAACTCCCATAACAAGGCCGATACACGCCAGCATTGTTGCCAATGAAACCAATATTATACCAGCAAAAATCCGTTTGGTCATTAATCAGCTCCTCCAATCCTATATCCTATCCCCCTTATAGTCTCTATCAGGCTGCCGCATTCTTTAAGTTTTGAGCGCAATGTTCTGATGTGAACGTCAACTGTCCTGTTTTCGCCATCGAACTCATATCCCCAAATGTCTCTTAAAATGGCATCCCTTGTAAAAACTTTCCCCTTATTCTGAACCAGAAGACACAAAAGCTCAAATTCCTTTAAAGTCAGTGTAACATTCTCATCTCCGGCTCTTATTATGTGTTTAGCCGGGCAAAGATAAAGCTGGCCTATCCTATACTCCTTTTCATCTGTTACTGGCTCGGTCCTCCTCAATAATGCCTTTACCCTAGCGATAAGTTCCATTGTACCGAAAGGCTTAGTAACATAATCATCAGCGCCGCTGTCAAGCCCGATTACCTTATCATATTCCGTACCTTTGGCAGTAAGCATCATTATAGGCATTTCTCTGGTTTCCAGACCTGCTCTCAGTTTAGAAAGCACCGATAGTCCATCTTCTTCAGGCAGCATTATGTCAAGTATAGCCAGCTGTGGTTTTTCTTCCTCCATGGCTGACCAAAACTCGCTGGGTCTTTCAAATCCTTTTGCGTCAAGGCCAGAATTATTAAGAGCATATACGACAAAATTCCTTATGTTGTTGTCATCCTCCAATAGATAAATCATAAGTTTCCTCCGCCTTATCCAATTTATTTTTCGTCAGGATGCTGTCCTGTTATGCTATAAACTACCCATTCGGCTATGTTAGTGGTGTGGTCGGCTACTCTCTCCAGATATTTGGCTACCATCAAAAGATCCAGATAAAGTCTGCCGTTGCCTGGTTCTTCTGAAATCATAACTATTAGGTCGTCTTTAACCTTATCAAAATATCCATCAACTACATCATCATCAACTATGACTTTGTTGGCTAGTTTTAAATCTTTTTTTACAAATGAATCAACGCTTTTGGTCACCATTGAAGAAGCCGCTCTGGCCATCTGCTGCAGGTTGTCCTCCTGAGGTATTCCTTCGCCCTCTTCTATGAAGCCTGCAATTTCAGCTATATCTTCGGCATGATCGCCTATCCTCTCCATGTCGCTTATCATCTTGAGCGCAGAAGAAATAACCCTAAGGTCACCTGCTACAGGCTGCTGCTGCAGCAAAAGTCTCATGCAAAGGCCTTCTATCTCTCTTTCTTTTTGGTCTATCTGTCTTTCTGCTTCAATAGCTCTCTCTGCCATATCCATATCGCCTTTAAACAATGCGTTCATGGCATATGTAACTGCTTCCTCGCAGAGTGCACCCATAGTAATCAATTCAGAATTAAGCATTTCAAGCTGCTGATCGAATCTGTTTCTCATCAAATCACCCAAACCTTCCTGTAATATAATCCTCTGTCCTCTTATCCTGCGGTACAGAGAACAATTTTTCTGTTTCGTTGTATTCTACCACTTCTCCCAAAAGGAAAAAGGCAGTTTTATCCGAAATTCTAGTAGCTTGCTGCATATTGTGAGTAACTATAACTATAGTATACTTTTCTTTCAGCTCTACTGCAAGGTCTTCTATTTTAGATGTAGAAATAGGGTCGAGGGCTGATGTGGGTTCATCCATCAAAAGTACCTCAGGTTCAACCGCCAGAGCTCTGGCTATGCAAAGTCTCTGCTGCTGTCCTCCCGAAAGACCAAGGGCGCTTTTTTTAAGTCTGTCTTTTACTTCATCCCAAATTGCCGCATCCCTCAAGGATTTTTCTACGATTTCGTCTAACGCCACCTTAGATCTTATGCCGTGAGTTCTTGGACCATAAGCTATGTTATCATAAACGCTCATAGGAAAAGGATTTGGCTTTTGGAAAACCATTCCCACCCTTTTTCTAAGCACGTTGACATCCATATCACCATATATGTTTTCTCCGTCCAGGGCAACTTCTCCCTCTATCCTGCACCCTTCCACCAGGTCATTCATCCTGTTAAGAGTTTTTAAGAGAGTGGATTTTCCGCATCCGGAAGGCCCGATAAAGGCGGTTATCTCATTTTCTTTCATATCAAGATTTACATTTTTTAATGCCTGAAACTGGCCATAGTATAAATCAAGATTTTTTACCGTCAATTTATCCATATTTTTTACCTCTTACTTGTTAGTTGCTAGTCTCTTTGCCACAAATGAGGACAATGCATTGATAAAAATAACTACCACCAAAAGGACTACCGCTGTGGCGTATGCCTGGTCTGTATAAAGTCCCTCACTCATCAGCGCATACATGTGTACCGACAGAGTTCTCGTGGAAGCAAACAGACTATCCGGAACTACCGGATTGGTTCCTGCCGTAAATATCAGTGCTGCCGACTCTCCTACAATTCTTCCTATAGCCAAAATAACACCGGCTAAAATTCCAGGCACTGCCGAAGGAAGTACTATTCTGAAAACTGTTCTCAATCTGCCTGCCCCAAGACCGAAACTTCCCTCTCTGAAAGAATCGGGAACTGCAATTAAAGCTTCTTCTGTAGTTCTCATAATCAGCGGCAATATCATTATTGCCAAAGTAATAGCTCCTGAAAGCAGTGTATATCCCCAATGTAAAGTGATAACGAACAATACATATCCAAACAAGCCGTAAACTATAGACGGAATACCTGATAAAGTTTCTGCAGTTATTCTCACCAGTTTGACCAGCCTGTTGCCTCTTTTAGAGTATTCCACCAGATAAATTGCAGAAAATACACCTAAAGGGACTGCCATTATCAATGAAAGCAAAGTTATTATTACTGTGTTGATGATGGCCGGCATCATGGAAACGTTTTCACTATTATACTCCCAATCAAACAATCCCGGTAATGTCAGGTTAGGAATGCCGTGATAAAGTATATATATGATAAGGAATACCAGCACTGTTACTGTTAACAATGCGCTTATGCATACCAAAAGAAACAGCAACCCTGAAAGAGGGCTTCTCTTGTATTCCTTTAATCTTTGCCTAAAGTTTCTGTTAGCCATTAATCATTCCTCCTTCTTAGCAGAGAGAATGAAAGATTTATTATTAAAATGAAAACAAAAAGCACAACTGCTGTAGCTATCAACGCATTTCTATGTATACCGTCTGCGGCATATCCCATCTCCAAAACTATATTGGCCGTCATAGTTCTCACTCCTGATAATATGGAATCCGGCAATACAGGCTGGTTACCTGCAATATATACTACTGCCATTGTTTCACCTATAGCTCTTCCTATGCCCAGTATAACGCCTGCCAAAATGCCTGATTTGGCCGCAGGAAGTATAGTAAAGAACACGCTGCGCTCATGGGTTGCTCCAAGGGCCAAAGCTCCTTCATAATAGCTTTCAGGTACAGCTCTCAAAGCCGATTCTGCTACGCCTATAATAGTAGGCAGTATCATTATTGCCAGCAAAATAGAAGCGGTCAGTATTCCTTTTCCGCTGCCTCCAAAAATGTTTTGCATTGCCGGCACAATAACCATGAGGGCAAAGAAGCCATATACTATGGATGGAATTCCTGCCAGCAAGTCTACTGCAGGTTTTAAAATTTTATATAATCTTTTCGGGCAAAACCTTGCCATAAATACAGCGCACAGTATCCCGATAGGTACACCTAATATTATCGCTCCCGCCGTCACATAAATGCTCCCAACTATCATTGGGAAGATTCCAAAGTGCCCTTCAAGAGGCTTCCACGTCGTGCCGCCGAGGAATTCAAATACTCCTATTTCGGCTATTGTAGGAAAGCCTTTTGAAAAAAGGAACAGACATATCACAACTACCGCTATTATCGATACCGTGGCAGAAGCCATGAAAACGTATTTCATGGCTGTCTCAGAATATTTCTTCATTTTATTGTCTTACTCCTAAACGTATTCTGCCTTATTGCTTACTTTGCTTATCTTTCACTGTTTCTTGCATTATTACTGTACATCATCCCAGCTTGTTGTTTCGCCTGTGAAGATTGCTCTGATCTGGTCTGAAGTCAAATCTTCTACGCTGTTGTCATTGTTTACTACTACTGCGATTCCGTCAAGGGCGATCTGAGTAGGCTCAAGTCCTTCTGCCAGTTCTTCATCCTTAATTGCTCTTGAAGCCATTCCTATATCGCAAGCGCCTTCAATTGTTGAAGTGATTCCTGCGCCGGAACCGGTCTGCTGAATTTCGATTTCAACATCAGGATACATTTCTTTGTAAGCATCTGCTAAAGTTTCCATAACCGGAGATACTGATGTTGAGCCGGCAAGTACGATTCTTCCGCTAAGTCCGTTCTGCTGAGTATATTCTGCAGGGCTTTCTGCTTCTGAAATGTAGCCCTCTTCAGTTATGATATCCTGTCCCTGTTTGCTCATGATGAATGTGATGAAATCCTGTGCCAGTGCACTCAAATCGTTATTGCTGTTGGTAACGATGTTGAAAGGTCTGTAGATAGGATATTTATCAGCAAGGATGTTTTCTACTGTAGCTTCAACTCCGTCGACCTTAACTGCTTTTACGGTATCATTTAAAGAACCTAAGGATATGTAGCCGATAGCGTTTGCGTTACCTGCAACTGTAGTCATTACTACGGAAGTTGAGTTGGAGATTTCAGCAGCGGAAGTAGTGTTGTCTACGTCATCCACTTTGATTCCCATCAATTCAGTAAATCCGTCTCTTGTTCCGGAGCCTTCTTCTCTGGATACTACTGTGATGTCTTTGTTGCCACCCTCAGCGCTTCCTTCTTCGCTGTCACCGTTTCCGCATCCTACAAGAGCTGTGAAAGCCAGTACGAATACTAAAATTAAACCAATTGCCTTTTTCATTTCATTCCTCCTAGAAATATTTAAATTTGTTTTTTTCCTTTTGACATCTCAGAGTATACTAATAGAATGTTAAGAGTGAAATCTCGCTTATGTTAAATGTGGGTTAAAAAATTCATGTTACGCAATTATACGCAAACGCTGCTTGGGCATATTCACATACAGGGCTTAAAAATCTTTTATATATTCATATGTGCATACGAGTATACACATATCCATGCAAAAAAGGCATGCCGAGAAATGAAATATAGGCATTAGACATAAAAACATGTGTCGTTTTATAATCAATCTATGAAATCACATAGATAATGGAGGATATTAAGATGAAAAAAATATTATACATATTTTTATTGATTACAACGATGTGCACTGTTTCATCCTGTAATGACAATTCCACATCGCCCGAAGCAGCTCCTTCAGAAAATGAAGCTGCCGGTTCAAATGGTGATGCCGGTTCCGGCGATGACGCCCGGTTTATTTCGGTACAGACAGAAAACGGTAGTATCATTTATCAATTAAACGACAGTGCCGCCGCCGAATCCCTCTATCAACAACTGCCTATAACTGTTGAATCAGAGGATTTCAGCACCAATGAAAAGATATTCTATCCGCCTCAAGAACTGAATACAGATAACTGCCCCTTGGCAGCAGGCGGTTCAGGGACGCTGGCGTATTATCAGCCTTGGGGAGATGTAGTAATGTTTTATGGAAATTACAGTGAAAACCCGTCCTTATTTGAATTAGGACATGTGATATCAGGAGAAGAACTGATAAGCCGTTTATCCGGCACCATCACTATAGATATTTATCAGTAGGTACAAAGATGAAAATCATAATTTTGAAAAGCAGCCCTAATAAAAACGGTTCCTCTAATATGCTGGCGGATCATTTCCGTCAAGGTGCAGAAGAAGCCGGACATACAGTGGAAGTCATAGATGTAGCCCATGCGCAAATCAATCCGTGCATCGGCTGCGTACACTGTGGATATGAAGGGCCTTGTGTCCAAAAAGATGATGTGGAAACCATACGCAGGCAGATTCTTGATGCTGATATGATGGTATTTGTCACACCTCTATATTATTACGGTATGTCTGCCCAGCTGAAAACCATGATAGATAGATTCTGTGCCTTTAACAGCAGCCTTCAGCGCAAGCATATGAAATCTGCTTTGCTGTCAGTAGCGTGGAACAGCGATAACTGGACTTTTGAAGCGTTGGAATCTCACTACAAAACACTGGTACGTTATCTCAATCTGGAAGATGTCGGAACAGTCCTTGCTACAGGCTGCGGCACACCTTCCATGACAAAGGCTTCAGCCTTTCCAAAAGCCGCTTACATGTTAGGCCGCAGCCTTAAGTAAGACGATAAGAATAAGTAGGATGGAATCAAATACAATATATTAAAATCAAAGCGACACCAGTTAACAATATGTAGACAGAGTTCTTACGGATTTAGCCAAGCAAGACAGTGTGGTCATAGCAACAAAATTTATTCCTCACTTTCAGGAAGAAATTGCAGCCTGTATCGATGGGCAACAGCATATAGAAAACATGATCAACATATGTGTGATATAGAGAGCCTCTGTACAATAATTATGGGTGACTTTGATCGAATCGTAAAACTGAGCAAAATTCAATGCATAGGTCTTGACCAATTGTTTTTCTTACTAATTGGCCAAGACCAACGCTCTGGCTGAAAAAAAGACTTTTCCGTATTCGTCTCCATCCAAGTGATCATCTAAATTCACATGACCAGTTAAAAGTATCCCAGTTATATCTGTATCTGTGAAGTGTATATCCGCCATGCAGCCCAAAATAATTATCAGGCGTCATGACATCATCATAAGATGAAATGTCCATTGATACCAATTTATGAGCGCTGTCACTGGCATAAACATAGGTATTTTTCAGTTTTTTGGGATCTTTGCCGCTAGCGACATATAGTGATATATCGTTCCAATCGCTGTTTCTGTCGATTGAAGATGTATCAATTGAAATATATTGGGTGATATCGCCATCATCCAACCTGTATATTCCGATAAAGAAATCTTTTTCAAAGTCGCTGCACCGAACCATATCAAGTTCTATCAACTGGCACGACCAAGAGACACCGCTCGTATATTTTATATATGAAGCTCTGTCAAAAGCGTAGTCATTCATTTCCTCCATCAGAAAATCCAGCTTGTCTTTAGGAATGGCGTCCACGCTTTCATACAGCGCAGAACTGCTCTGCTCCGGCGATTGGGATTCCGGCACATTGCCTGACGGTCTTGTTGTTTCGGTGGCATCCTCCTCTTCCTCTTCATATTCCATAACTTTTCTTATTTCCTGTCTGTTTTCTTCTGCTTCTGTCTCCCAGCCCAGGAGCCCTTCACTATCATCAGAAGGCTGTATAAGGTTGTATTCTCTGCCGTCTTCACATAGAAGCAGTTTCGTAACAAACTCATCGTAAATTTCTATGCGCTCCTTGATCAATGTTTCGTCCGGGTTGCTAATCTTATCCCACGATTCCAAAGCTTGCGCCGTATTTTTTGCCGCTAATATGGCTATCAGCATAGAAAGCCTGCCTTTATGCTGCTCCTCGGGAGAAACAGCTTCATGGGGCATTTTTACCAGGTTCCTTGCGGAGGACTCAATATCTCCATAGACTGCCATTTTCGACATTTCACTGAAGGCTTCCATTTCATCCGGATAAATAATCTCTACCACCAACGAAAATAAATCTGAAGCTATGCTTGCTCCGCCATCCATAAAATAATCGATACCTTTATCTATAAAGAAATCTATATAGCCTTCCAGCAGATCGGTCACCGGCTTGTTTAGTTTGGTGATCGCCTCTTCAGCTGCTTTATTCAGTGTATCATTGTCGGTGTTCTCATCCCTTAAAAAAGTAAGCGCCTCGTAATACTCTTGCGTCATGTTAAGAGAAGCGCTGAATGTCGCTACACTTTCCAGCAGGGGCTTAAAGCTGCTTACTGTTTCAGCTGCCACATTAACCGCAGTCACAGCGTCTATAAAATCATACACCTTGCTTTGCGTTATGGCATCTATATCATACTTAAGCATAAAATCGGCCGCTATCAGCGATGTATCCGTTTTTGTAAGATCTATGCCGATTTTCTTTGTTATATCATTAAAATCTTTCACATGCTCCAAGCTGTCAAATACATCCTGAGCGCCGCTGCTTTCCAGTACATCTTCACTTGCCATATCAAGTAACGCTTCTTCATACAATTCTCTGTCATATAGAGTATTTCCATCTCCGTCAGGTATCATCTTTTTGAGGGTATCGGAAATATTCCACAAATTAACTACATTATCTATAAATTTTGAGCCAAGGATGACAAAGCCTGTTGCTACAGCGTTTCCTCCAAAATAACCTTCAGCAGTCAATCGTTGTAAATCTGCATTATATTGTTCTGCAAGTTCATAGTATGTAAAAGGTTGATTCCCTATTACTAGATTTCCTTTATCTGCATGGCAGGAAGCATCAAGCCACGGCAGCGTGGAAGAAAGGGGCAGATATGTCTCTCCGTTCCTTCTTACTGCTCCTGCATATTGTCCTTTCAACCCTTGAACAGTTAGATGTACAGTATTATCTTCCAAGGAAAATTCTACTCTTTTTATTCCACGCGCATATCCGACTCGATTTTCTTTGGAGCACGTAACATTTGCGTATTTTGTGACTGACGCTATATCATTTTCCGCAATATATAATTCTTTCCCGTCGTACAGCATGCTAAGGGTAGTCGCATCTTTGCTGTTTTCTGTTATTACGTTTACATCAATTTCTTTAAGAGTTCTTTCTTCTGCTGCTTGGGAGGGGAACGTATATAACGGCATAGCTAAGCTTAAGATAAGAACTGCTGCAATCGTCTTCTTAAAATTTTTTTTCATTTCTATTGCTCTGTTTCCTCAACTGCTTTTAATGCTGTTGCCCCAAAAGAGATATAACCTCCGAGATAAGCGTCTAAAACATTGTAATCCATTATAACTTGCCATTGGTCGTCTTTCTTTTCCAATGTTACCTCAGCAGCCTGTTTCTCCTTTGGCGCATTTAAAATTGCCTGTACTATTTCGTCCATCATAAAGTCATAAGTTACTTGCTCATATCCGTATTTCTTCATCAGGCTTTCTAACGCGCTATACACGTTAGGAGATAAAAATTCGCATTCTGCCACCGTCTTTCCGTCTTTTTTCTTTACAGACCTGACAATTATCTCTGAATCCTTTGTTATAACAGGAATTATCTCATCGCCATCTTCCTCAAAAGCTGTTTTTAGGGAATCCATTTCGCTTACTATCAATTCCTGGGCATCTTCTTTACTGATATCAGCTTTAGAACTCGTTATGCCGATCACTATCACTGCCGCACCTATAATATAAATTAATATTACGACGACGATAATCATCACTTTTTTTCTTTTACTCATACATTATCTCCCAAGTGTCCTATTCAGTTTTAGAATATGTACCTACCGGAATGTAGTATGCGCTACCTCTGAATCCCAAGCCATTTCCTACCTCTATGTAAATAGTTCTTTCACCGTTTTCGTCATAAGAAACACATGCTTCTACATCCTCTATAGAAGCTTCACCATCTTCGTAGTCGTCTCCTTTGTATTCCGCCAGATTTGAGCTCTCCTCTTCAGCGCTAAGATTAATGATTAAAGTCTCTTCTCCTCTATAATTTGTAGTTAACGATCCAACATCTATAGAATATGTTCCTCTTTCTGTAATCCTTTCGCCATCGTTATCACCGCTGATGAGGTATGTACTGTCATCATTTAGCATTACATAGACTACATCGTCTTCACTTATTGCCCAATCATAGTCCACAAAATCATACCTTCCCGAGACATTATCAACTATGTATTCTATTGTTTCCTCTCTCTCCTTCTGTGCCTGTTCTTCTTCTAAACGGCGCTGCTCTTCCTCCGCCGCAACTATTTCATCATAGATTTCCTTAGCCTTATCATAATCTTTTATCCATTGACCTCCATCGGAATCTGTAAAGCACTTTTGACTTTCATATTTTGATTCTGTCATAGTCTCTGCATCCCATGATGTCATAAGCATCAAATATCCGTCTGAAGTACTCCACGTGCCGGAAATATCGTCTAAGATGAAAGTACCTTGATCTGATATGAGCAGTTGATTATCCACATCATCCGGATCTTCGCCCACAAGATACCAAGTCCCTTCTATTTTTTCACTGCATGCTGTGAATACTGCCATAGAAGTGACCAGAATCAGCATAATTAAAAACGCCTTTAGCTTACTCATTATCCTTTTCCTCCGTTTTATATTATATAATCCTGCAATTCTAATAGTTGTCAAAGCATTTTGCCAGTATCAAACTCTATTAAGCTTTACCGGTCTTTTTTGATACGATACATACCATCCGCTCCTGCAACCATTGCAATCACTCCTGCTAAAGAAACTACAGTAAGGCTAAACATATCAGGTTCATTGCTCAGCCAATAAAATTCTATTATAAAATATACAATCGCCGTTCCCATTGACATGACGCATGCCAGCTTTCCTTTAGCCTCTGCCAATAAAGCAATCACCGTTGCAACTACTAACAAAATAGGAAGCCACATTAAGAAAAATACTTCTCCTCCATCACCAAAATTGCTTACTATAGTATAGTAGGAATAGTTTCCAAAAAACGTCGAACCAAGTGGTAAAAATAAACCTAATATAGCTGTAGCTGCTCCTATAAGAGCAATCAACTTAAACTTTTGTTCCTTTGTCATTTTTCCTCCTTTACAATTATACCTTTTTACTTCTCTGTATTAAGTTCTCATTAATA
>UQEW01000008.1 GCA_900540145.1 uncultured Eubacteriales bacterium | reverse complement strand
CTTTCGGTTAAAAACCGCAGGATTTAATTCAACAACATTATTATAAAGCACGGCAAGTTGATCCATAAAACTTTCATCAACTGTTGGAATCAGAATATTATCCCAATAGCCAACAGCAAAACTACCTCCATTGGCACCAACGGAAAGTTTTAATAAAACTTCATTGCTACGCAACCAATTAAGATATAACCCCAAAAAGATACTATGTTTTATGTCTTTAGATTTATCTTTTGGATATATCATTGTACTGGTGTGAAAAGGCACTTGAAAATTAGGTTGTCGTGTACTTTTTGTGTACTTGTAAAAATGCAAAAACCCCGAAAACCCGCATAAATACTGGGGTTTTCGGGGGTCGATTTTAGCGAATTTTCACTCCCACTCTATCGTAGAAACCGGCTTGTTGGAAACGTCCCAAAGCACCCTGTTAACGCCGGGCACTTCAGCTATGATCCTGTCGCGCATTCTGCAAAGCATATCAAACGGGATTTCAACAGATTCTGCAGTTACAGCGTCCACTGTATTGATAGCTCTTATGACAGCAGCCCAACCCATATATCTTTTTCCGTCTTTTATGCCTGTGGATTTAAAGTCAGGGATAGCTACGAAATACTGCCAAGGAAGTGTTTCCATCTTTCCTATTTCTTCTCTGACGATGGCGTCCGCTTCTCTTACTGCTTCCAGCCTGTCCCTTGTAATAGCTCCGATGCATCTGACGCCAAGGCCCGGTCCAGGGAACGGCTGACGGTATACCATGCTGTCAGGCAGGCCAAGTGTTTTGCCTACTACGCGGACTTCGTCTTTGTACAACAGCTTTACCGGTTCTACCAGTTCAAATTGCAAATCTTCAGGCAGTCCTCCTACATTGTGGTGAGCTTTGACTCCGTCGCTCTCTAAAATGTCAGGATAAATAGTGCCTTGAGCCAAGAATTCTATTCCGTCCTGTTTGCGGGCTTCTTCTTCAAAAACTCTGATAAACTCAGCGCCTATAATCTTGCGCTTAGTTTCAGGGTCGTCTACTCCTGCCAGCTTGTCTAAAAATCTATCGACAGCGTCCACATACACCAGATTTGCGTTCATCTGATCGCGGAAAACAGAAACAACCTGCTCCGGCTCGCCTTTGCGCAAAAGTCCGTGATTTACGTGCACACAAACCAGCTGCTGGCCTATAGCTTTTATCAGCAACGCTGCTACTACTGACGAATCTACGCCGCCAGAAAGAGCCAGCAGAACTTTTTTATCTCCTACTTGCTTCTTGATTGCTTCTATTTGTTCTTCTATGAAAGCTTCTGCAAGCTGAGGCGTAGTTATACGCTCCATGCTTTCCGGACGCTTATTTGTATCCATCTTATATTTCCCTCCTATTAAAACGATATCGCCTGCATTGTATACTGCCTGCATTATTTTGTCTTTTATTTTATCACGTTATTTGATGCATCTTTGAGTATTACATCATGAGCTCCGCCTTCTACGATAGAAGTAGCAGAAACTAAAGTCAGTTTTGCTTTTTCTTGAAGTTCCTTAATGCTGAGCGCTCCGCAATTGCACATGGTAGATTTAACTTTCGTCAAAGAAAGATTTACGTTATCATGCAATGAACCTGCGTACGGGACATACGAGTCCACGCCCTCTTCAAATTTCATTCTAGGATCTCCGCCCAAATCGTAACGCTGCCAGTTTCTGGCTCTGCTGGAACCTTCGCCCCAATATTCCTTAACATAATTGCCGTTTACATTGAGCTTATTGGTCGGAGATTCATCAAAACGAGCGAAATATCTTCCAAGCATGATAAAATCAGCTCCCATGGCCAGGGCCAGCGTCATATGATGGTCGTATACTATTCCGCCATCGGAGCATATAGGAACATATACGCCTGTTTCCTTATAATATTCATCTCTGGCCGCTGCCACATCTCTCACGGCTGTAGCTTGTCCCCTTCCTATGCCCTTCTGTTCGCGAGTGATACATATGGAACCACCTCCGATGCCAATCTTGATAAAATCAGCTCCTGCCTCAGCTAAAAAGCGGAATCCTTCTCCGTCGACCACATTACCTGCACCGATCTTGACCGAATCTCCGTATCTGTCGCGTACCCAGGCGATGGTGTCCGCTTGCCACTGGCTGTATCCTTCTGAGCTGTCCAGGCACAGCAAGTCGGCTCCTGCCTCTATAAGAGCCGGAATCCTTTGTTCAAAATCTCTTGTATTGACACCGGCGCCTACGATATAACGCTTATGAGCGTCTAAAAGCTCGTTTGGATTTGACTTATGCGAATCATAGTCTTTTCTGAAGACAAAATGGGTCAATCTCTGATTATCGTCTATTATAGGCAAAGCGTTAAGCTTGTTGTCCCAAAGTATGTCGTTGGCCTCGCTCAGCGTAATTCCTGTTTTTCCGTATATGAGCTTGTCAAAAGGCGTCATGAATTCACTTATCTTTGTATCCGGTGACATACGGCTTACTCGGTAATCACGGCTGGTAACAAGTCCCAATATCTTTCCTTCAGCTGTGCCGTCATCGGTTATGGCAATAGTGCTATGTCCTTTTCTTGCTTTCAGCTCCAAAACGTCTGCTAAAGTCTGGTCAGGTCTCAGATTGGAATCGCTGGTCACAAATCCTGCTTTGTGGGCCTTGACGCGTCTTATCATCGCTGCCTGGTTTTCTATAGTCTGCGAGCAAAAAATAAAAGATATTCCACCTTCTTTCGCCAATGCAACAGCCATCTTATCATCGGAAACGGCCTGCATTATGGCGGAAACCAATGGAATATTCATAGTAATTTCCGGTTCTTGTCCTTTTTTAAATTTTGTTATAGGTGTCTTTAATGAAACGTTTTCAACCCTGCACTCCTTGCTGGAATATCCCGGCACAAGAAGGTATTCGTTAAAGGTTCTCGATGGTTCATCAAAATAGTATGCCATTTTTTCTCCCTTCTTTATTGCGACTATCTATAGAAATAGACGGCCGAAAAGTCCTGCCGTCCTTTTATATTTTCGTATATTGTATCTTATTTTATGGTTTTTGGCAAGAGGATTTAAAGGGAAAACACACATTTTCAATGCGAATTAAATGCGAGAAAGCATACGTTTCATTTATGTAGGCTTGCAATAGATATACCAGTCTGTCCTTGCCTTTGCTCGCTTATGTTGCCTGCGATGTTACTTGCGATGTTGTCACGCGTTATTGTCTGCGATGTTGTCTTTTTTCTTCAAAATCGCAAAATCATACAACATCTTTTAAATAACAGGGGGGTATATGTCTTTAACAAGCTTAAATTTTTATCTTATTCCGACAGTGTTAGACAATGTTCGACTTATTTTCACTCATTCGTCAAGGTAATTGCAACAATCATTGTTGCTAGGATTCTCTCTTGTTTGTTGTCTTATCAGAAATGTTGTCTAAAATTTCAATAAAAGTAATTTTAGACAACATTTTTTTGAAATACGAGTTTATATACCCAATACCCGTATATGCGCCATAGGACATATACGACATATTCATCGAAAAGGTATTCCGGCTTCCACGGGTCCCGGCAGTCCCCAGCAATTTCCAACCCCTAGAGGCTCCCGGCCCCGCCGTCCGAATCTCCCGCGCCAGAAAAAATCCCCGAAGTTCAAAATGTTCTTCGGGGATCCTTTTATTTAAAATATCTGTATCTCACGTCGACAATCGAAATTGAGAATTACATCATTCCGCCCATGCCGCCCATATTAGGCGCCGCTACAGGAGGAGCAGGTTCTTTGATATCTACGATGCCTGCTTCTGTAGTGAGCAGCATTGCTGATGCTGATGCCGCATTCTGGAGAGCTGATCTTGTAACCTTTGCAGGGTCAACGATACCTGCGTCAATCATGTTGACATATTCTTCAGTAGCTGCGTTGAATCCTACGCCTGCCTGGCTCTTCTTAACTTCTGCAACTACTACGCTTCCTTCAATTCCGGCATTTTCTGCGATCTGACGAACAGGTTCTTCCAAAGCTCTCTCGATGATGAGAGCGCCTGTCTTAACATCGCCTGCAAGAGTCTCAACGTATTTCTTAACTGCGCCGATGGTATTTACGAGAGCTACACCGCCTCCGGAAACGATACCTTCTTCAACGGCTGCTTTAGTGGAGTTAAGAGCGTCCTCTATTCTCAGTTTACGTTCTTTAAGTTCTGTTTCAGTTGCAGCGCCGACTTTAATAACTGCCACACCGCCTGACAGCTTAGCAAGTCTTTCCTGAAGTTTTTCCTTATCAAACTCTGAGGTTGTCTCTTCAATCTGAGTCTTAATGCTTCCTATTCTTGCCTGAACGTCTTCCTTGCTGCCTGCTCCGCTTACGATAACTGTGTTTTCTTTGTCAACTTTCACAGTCGCTGCAGTTCCCAGCATATCAACGGTTACTTCCTTAAGTTCGTAACCCAGGTCGCTGGCTATTACGGTACCGCCTGTCAAGATAGCGATATCTTCCAGCATAGCTTTTCTTCTGTCGCCGAAAGCAGGAGCCTTAACAGCTACTACGTCGATTACGCCTCTTAATTTATTTACAACCAGGTTTGCAAGAGCTTCGCCTTCAATATCCTCAGCGATTATCAGGAGCTTACGTCCCTGCTGCATTACTTTTTCAAGGATTGGAACCAGCTCTTGGATGCTGGAAATCTTCTTATCGGTTATGAGGATCAATGGGTTTTCCATAACGGCTTCCATTTTTTCTGTGTCGGAAACCATGTATGCTGAAAGGTATCCTCTGTCAAACTGCATTCCTTCAACTACTTCCAGAGTAGTTCCCATGCTCTTGGATTCTTCTACAGTTATAACGCCGTCTTTGCCTACTTTTTCCATGGCCTCAGCAATCAGATGACCTATTTCTTCATCAGCTGCTGAAACTGATGCTACCTGAGCGATGGACTCCTTAGTTTCAACAGGCTTTGCCAATCTGCCGATTTCTTCAACAGCTACGTCTACAGCGCCCTGGATACCTTTTTTCAGTTCCATAGGGTTGGCTCCGGCAGCCACATTCTTGAAACCTTCTTTAATTATAATCTGAGCTAAAAGTGTAGCTGTAGTAGTTCCATCACCTGCTACATCGTTAGTTTTGGAGGCTACTTCCTTAACGACCTGAGCTCCCATATTTTCTACTGAATCTTCCAGTTCTATTTCTTTTGCTATAGTTACACCGTCATTGGTAATAAGCGGTGAACCGAAAGTTTTGCTTATAAGTACATTGCGTCCCTTTGGTCCAAGGGTAATTTTAACTGTATCAGCCAGTTGGTCTACTCCTGACTGTAATTTGCGTCTCGCTTCTTCTCCGTAATAAATTTCCTTTGCCATTTTTAAATCCCCTCCTGATTACTCAATAATTGCCAGAATATCGCTCTGGTGCAAAATAGTATATTCTTCTCCGTTATATTTAACCTCTGTACCGCCGTATTTAGGGAATACTACCTTATCTCCAACTTTAAGTTCCATAGGCTCATCTTTAGTGCCGGGACCTACGGCAACTACCTCAGCTACCTGCGGTGCTTCCTTAGCTGAACTTGTTAAAATTAATCCGCCCTGTGTTTTTTCTTCTGCCTCAAGTTTCTTGATGGCAACTCTGTCACTTAATGGCTTAATACCGATCATTATATATACCTCCATAAAATTTAATATTTGCTTTCGTACCTTTGGCACTCATCTCTATTGAGTGCTAACATTATTTATTATAACCATGCAGATTATATTGTCAATAGGATTGAAGTAAAATTTCACAAAATCTACAACATATTTTTATCCAGGCCTCTTATGTAATAAAATAGATATTGTTGAGCAATCCCGCCGTTTTCTCCGAAATGCTTTTTTGCATAGTCCTTCATGGCTTTTACATCTTTTTCATCTATATCGTAAAGTCTGTTCATCACTCTTCGCATCCATACATCTATAGGGAAGGCATCCATCCTTCTAAGGCCGAAAAGAGATATGCAAGCGGCAACTTTAGGCCCTATCCCGCAAAATTGCTGTAAAGCCTGTATCGGGTCCTCAACGTTTTTAAGCTCTGCTTCAACAACATCAGGTCCACCCATGTCCACAAATTGCCGAGCCATTTTCACCAGATAAGGCGCCCTGTATCCAAGCCTGCACGGGGCCAAATCTTCGCTGCTCAATGATGCCAGTGTAGACGGTGACGGTATAGAAAAAAAAGCTTTTCCGCCATACTCGCCCGCATGCTCTCCAAATTTTTCGCATATGGACTCTATACAGCCTTTTATCCTCGGTATGTTATTGTTTTGGGATATTATGAAAGACACCACGGTTTCCCAAAAGTCCTGCCTCAATATTCGTATACCGTATCCATACTCAGAAGCTGCTTGCATGATTTGGTCTTCCGCAGAAAGCTTCTCTTTGATCAGTCCATAATCCGTATCCAAATCTAAATATTTTTTCCATATATTTTCAAAGTCTTCTTTACCGCAATTGTCAATAATGAGCTGCCCATCTGCATAAGAAATTTTTACCACTCTGCCCATAGCAGGTCCTATATAGCTGCCGTCCTCTTGCCTCTGCCATCTGAAACACTGACCGCAATCAAATATATGATCTGTATTAAAATCTTTTACATCTTCTATTATGTATTCCATAGTTAATTTACTCCCCTTACTTCAAGGTCTATTTCCGTGACATTGAATGCTGTCATTTTTTCTATTTGCTCTTCTATTTCCTGTTGAAAATCTATGGCTGCTTCCCAAATAGGATACCCTCTTTTTACTTTAACACCGACTTTCAGCCTATAAGCTTCGGCATTGGAGCTTTGGACCACATATATGACTCTGCTTATGGCAGGAGTAAGTCTTGCCAGGCAAGTAACGATATCATCCACAACTCTTTCCGCCACAAAGTACTCCCCCATATAACTATATGTGGGTCTAACAACAGTTCTCTCCGCAGCTGCACCCTGATCTTTGCCTCTGAAAAATCTCAGTGGGTCCATAAAATATCCTGAAAAAGTCCTCTTAAGCTGCATGGCAGGCGCCGGAATAACGTGCTTTCCCAAGTTTTCTCTCTGATGGTGCGCTGTCTCCCTTTCTTCTTCTGTGGTTATATCTTCTATTTTTATTCTCCGCAGGCTATCAGGCGGAAGTTCTGGCAAATTAAGTCTTTTAATTATTCTGTCCACCATACCGTCGCTGGTGCCCAACACCAAAATACTCTTTGGTTGATTCCTTTTAATTGCTTCAACAACTTGTTTTTGTAAATTGTCGTCATGAAACAGAGCTATCTTAACCGCTCCTATCTTAGTACTGGCTCTCTTAGCTGATTCCCCTGCTACTACACTGTTTTTATATATAAACAGCCCGTCATCGATTATGGCATCTATGTTCAATTTTTTGCATAGATTCATAGCATGAAAGCTTTTACCTGTTCCACTCTTGCCCACCAGAGTATATACATCCATTTTTCATTTTCCTCTCAACTTTTTTACTTTACTATTATAGCTCATTCTGTTATAATTGTCTTTATAAAAGATATATCTTTTTACATAGGAGGAGTTAATAATGGCTTACAAAATTACAGATGCTTGCATTGCTTGCGGTGCTTGTGCATCAGAATGTCCTGTAGAAGCAATCAGCGAAGGCGACAACATTTATGTTATCGATGCTGACGCTTGCATTGACTGTGGTTCATGCGCTAACGCTTGCCCGGTAGATGCTCCGGTAGAAGGTTAATTAATTACCTAAATTATAGGAAAACAAGAAAGCGGACATATTTCATATGTCCGCTTCTTATTATCATCTTATTCTTCCGTATCTTGCATATAATAAACCAGTGCATGAAGACTGTCGCTCATATGCACATTTTCTACTGCAATGCCTTCCGGCAATTCCAAATCCACCGCCGTCAAATTCCATATTCCCTTTATACCTGCGTCAGCTACCGTATCGGCAACTAATTGAGCTTTTTCAGCAGGGACTGTTATGACTGCAATATCAACATGTTCAGATTTTACAAAGCTGGCAAGAGACTTGCATGTCATTATCTGAGCGCTTTTGAATTCCACATCATCAATATCTTGTATAATCTGCTTTACGTCAAATATACCTACGATGTGAAACTTAGGCTCGTTATTGGCAATATAGCTTGCAATAGCTCTTCCTAAACGTCCGTATCCTACTATTGCCATTTTGTATACTTTATCTAATCCTAATATGTTACCTATCTCTTCATAAAGATTGGTTACACTGTAGCCGTACCCTTGCTGTCCAAATCCTCCGAAATTATTAAGATCCTGACGTATCTGGGAAGCGGTGTATCCTATAAGCTTACTGAGGTCTTTTGAAGAAATTTTCTCCACGCCTTTTTTCTGAAGCTCTCTTAAATATCTCCTATATCTTGGCAGCCGCTTTATGACTGCTTTTGAAATCTGCTTCTCCTTCATAGTTTAATATTTTATTTGTTATCCTCAACATATTTTACCAGGTCTCTCACAGTCTGGAACTTTTCTGCTTCTTCATCAGGGATTTCAATTCCGTATTCGTCCTCTATCGCCATGATAATTTCTACAGCGTCCAGAGAATCTGCTGAAAGATCTTTCATAAGATTTGTGTCTAAAGTAACTTCTGATTCATCAACCTGTAACTGTTCTATAATTATCTCTTTTACTTTATCAAAAATCATTTTTAAGCCTCCGTTTTACATATATAA
Source organism: uncultured Eubacteriales bacterium (assembly GCA_900540145.1). GTDB lineage: Bacteria > Bacillota > Clostridia > Peptostreptococcales > Anaerovoracaceae > Fimisoma. The sequence goes on along the minus strand of UQEW01000008.1, from coordinate 36,081 downwards.
ATAGACTATGCCTTATTATAATGACTTTTATCATCTATTTCAAGTCAAATTTTTGTATGGATTGTGATTTTTTCTTCAAAATGACTAATCCATAAGAATCAGCCTTTCAAAGGCTTCCTCATACCGGGATTTCAGCTCTTCCAACTCCTTGCCCAGTTGTTCCAAAAGCTCATAATCGCTGATGTTTTCTTCCGAGCACATTTTAGTCTCGATATCTTTGATCTCTTCTTCAAATCTTATAAGCTGCTCCTCTAAGGCTTGCTTTTCTCTGGCAGCCCTTCTTTGTTGAGCTTCTATCTGCTTGTTAAGGCGTCTTCTCTCTTCCGAGGACAATTCATCTTCAGAAGTTTTACTTTTTTCATCGGATTTGGAGCCGGACATCTCCGCCAAATATTTCTTTCCGGATGATATTTGTTCTTTTTTCTCCACGTAATAATCATATTTGCCGAGGTATTCCGTGATTCCTTCAGATGTAAGCTCCAATATGCGGTCCGGTATTTTCTGCAAAAAGTATCTGTCATGAGATATCACTATTGCAGTTCCGGGAAATTCTGACAAGGCCTCTTCAAATACTTCTTTTGACTCTATATCCATATGGTTGGTCGGCTCGTCAAGAAGCAATGTGTTGGCGCCTCCCAGCATAAGCTTTAAAAGCGCCAGTCTGGCCTTTTCTCCTCCGCTTAAGTCTTGAACCTTCAAAAAAACATCATCGTTTTTGAACAGAAACCTGCCTAAAAGAGAACGCATCTGCGTATCGGTATACATTCTATAAGTTTCTTTCATTTCGCCTAAAACTGTGTTAGACGGATTCAAAAGCTGTTGTCCTTGGTCGTAATATCCGAAAGTGACATTATGCCCTATTTTAAGTCGACCTTCATCAGGCTGAAGCCCTTGAAGAATTATCTTCAACAATGTAGTTTTCCCTACTCCATTGGGACCTACTATGCAGATCTTTTCTCCGCGTTTGATGTCCATATTGACATTTTCAAAAAGTAAACGTCTATCTTTGCCAAATCCAAAGGATTTTGATAAATTATCCGCTGTTATTACGTCGCTGCCGGATTGAAAGTCTTGATTAAAGCTGATTTTTATCTTTCCCTCCTGGATCTTAGGCGCATCCAGTTTCTGCACATGTTCCAGCCTTTTTTCTCTGGACTGAGCTCTTTTTGCCAGTTTTTCCGTTCCCCGTTCCTTCATGCGGCGAATCATAGCTTCTTGTCTGGCTATTTCCCTCTGTTGATTACTATAAGCCCTCAGCTCAGCTTCTCTCAGCTGGCGTTTTTTCTCGGCAAACGCAGAGTAATTACCATCATACGCTTTCAGCTTATGATGCTCTATTTCAAATATCCTGCTGGTACACCGATCCAAGAAATATCTGTCGTGAGATACGATAATTATGCTTCCCTTATACGAAGCTAAGTACTGTTCCAGCCATTTAAGCATACCTATGTCTAAATGGTTGGTAGGCTCGTCCAATATGAGCAAATCGGGTTTTTCCAGAAGCAGCGCCGCCAGCGCCAGTCTCGTCCTTTCCCCGCCTGATAAAGTATCTATTTTTTTATCGTAAAAGTCCTCGTTAAAAGCCATAGAATTAAGTATTCCCGTTACTTCTGACTTATAAGTATATCCGCCTTGTCGCTCATATCTTTGATTAAGCTGATCCAGTCTGTTGATCAGGCTTTCGTCATGCGGATTTTGAGCTATCATGTCGGCAGCACGGGCAATTTCTTCTTCAAGCTTTTGCAGAGGCTCGAATATGCGGTTTATAGCTTCTATAACAGTATCGTCGCTTTTAAAATTATCTCTTTGCTTAAGATAACCTATTTTTAAATCTGCCGGTACAAATACTTGTCCATCATCCGGAGTCAACTCTCCCGTTATCATATTGAGCAATGTAGTCTTGCCAGCGCCGTTTCTTCCTACCAGTCCAATCCTATCGCCGTTATTGACATGAAAATCGGCTCCCTCCAAAATTACATCTGTACCGTATACTTTTGTCAAATTACTGGCTGATAAAACTATCATTTTTCATCATTAAAAAGGCAAATTTGCATGGGCGTCCATATACAAATCACCTTTCTGTCCTTCCTTATATTTATAATATGCGGCACACCCTATCATGGCGCCGTTGTCGGTGCATAATCGGGCAGATGGTATATATAGGCTTATGCTTTCTTGAGCGCATTGCTGTTCCAACTCCATTCGAAGCTTGGAATTGGCTGCAACTCCGCCTGCAATAACCAATTTGCCGTGGCCCATGTCTTTAGCCGCAGCCACGGCTTTTTGGCATATCACCTCTATTACAGCCTGCTGAAAGCTGGCTGCTATATCTGCTCGGTTTATTTCTTCTCCTCTTTGTTTTGCGCTGTTGATATGATTGAGAACGGCCGTTTTAAGGCCGCTGAAACTAAAGTCCAAACTATCCTTTTCTAAAAAAACTCTTTTAAAATGCACAGCGTCCGGATTTCCTTCTTTTGCAATCTTATCTATTTTAGGGCCTCCCGGATATCCCAATCCCAATACTCTGGCTACTTTGTCATAAGCTTCTCCGACAGCGTCATCCCTGGTGCTTCCCAATACGCGGCAGCAGGTATAATCTGTTACCTCTGCTATGTTCGTATGACCTCCGCTGACTATCAAAGCCGTAAACGGCGGCTTAAGATTCGGAAATTGTATGTAGTTAGCGGCAATATGTCCCATTATATGGTGTACTCCCACTATAGGTATATCCGCAGCAAAAGAAACGGCCTTAGCCGTAGCTACACCTATCAGAAGAGCTCCGACAAGACCCGGTCCCTCAGTAACGCCTATAAGGTCTATGTCGCCAATGGTAACATCGGCTTCATCTAAAGCCTGCTTCATTACGTAATTTATGTTTTCCAAATGGTGTCTCGCAGCGATTTCAGGAACCACGCCTCCGTAGTTCTTAAAAATATCTATCTGAGATGATATCACATTGGATAAAACTTCCCTGCCATCTGCCACTATAGCTACAGCCGTTTCATCACAGCTGGACTCAAACGCCATGGTCAAAAATTTATTATCTTTCATCTTCGGTTTTTCTCCACATTATTAAGGCGTCTTCTCCGTTATCTTCATAATACGCCTTTCTTTCTCCCTCTACTTTAAAGCCTTGCTTTTCATAAAGCCTTATGGCGCCTATATTGCTCTTTCTGACTTCAAGAGTATGGCCGGTTATGCCTTCCTCCTCTGTAACTTCAATCAACGCACCTACAAGCATGTCTCCGATGCTCTTTCTTCTTTGTTCAGGCGCTACAGCTACGTTTGTAATGTGCCCTTCATCCCCGATCTTCCAAAGACCGGCATATCCTACCACATCTTCTTCTATTTGGGCGACCAAATACACAGCCTTCGTGTTTTCAGCAATATCATAATATATAGAATTGTAAGACCAAGGCTGGCTAAAACAAATTTGCTCTAAATCCTCAATAGCTTCCGCATCTTTTGGCTCAGCTCTTCTTATGGTCAATTCAGCCATTTTATCGCCTCCAATGTTATCGTCTGTTATTCTTGTCTCGGACCTTTGCATATAGGCAATTCTCCGGCTTCCAGCTTCTGTTCTGCTTCAGCCTTTCTCATGTAATCAGGAACAAGATGTTCATAGTCTGCTGTTTTTCCTTCTTTGATCAAGTCAAAAGCCAAAATTCCTGCAGATACTGCATCTTGATATCTGCAAGATTTATCAGCGAAGATGTATTTGCCCATTCCTGAAAGACCCTCTTCAATTTGTCTTTGATATGCGTCTATTCCGTCTCCGAAAAAGATCACTGACTTCTTTGAAGGAAAGATTTGTTCCTGTATAGTTTGGATGATGTCTGTTATCATGCAAGGCTGAGGCTTGAGATATCCGTCTATAACGCCATAGACCTGGCCTCTCCTGGCATTTATTATAGCACATACTGCAGTATCCTGCCCTTGGCAGAAAGCTTCTTTTTTTCTGAGAAAGCTTTCCAAAGTAGGCACTGCCACTCCAGGCAAATCCAAACTTTGGCACAGCGCTCTGGCAGTAGATACTCCTATCCTTATACCTGTAAATGACCCGGGTCCTATGGATGCCGCAATATGAGTAAGCTGGTTTTTCTCTATGCCTGTCTCGTCCAGCAGCTGGCAAATCATAGGTACCAAGCTTTTCAAATGGCTCATGGGGTCATCAGCCGTTTTTTCTCCGAGGACATGTCCCTGCCCATCGATCAGAGAGACAGAGCCTAGTTTCCCTGTAGTTTCTATAGTTAAAATGTACATCTGTAAACTCTCTCCCCTTCCGTTTCACCGTAATCTATCACGATAAAATCTGTGTTCTCAGGCAGTTCATCTTCTATTAAATCAGCCCATTCGATTACGCAAAGACCGTTGCCGTCAAAATACTCATAAGCTCCGATATTAAACAGTTCGTCAGGATCACCCACCCGGTACACGTCAAAATGATATAGAGGCATCCGTCCGCTTTCATACTCTTTTATAACCGTAAAGGTCGGACTGCTGACAACTTCAGTTATGCCGAGACCTTCTGCAATATATTTGGTTAGTGTGGTCTTTCCGGTGCCCAAATCTCCAATGAGAGCTATAATCTGTCCCGGCTCTGCTCTGCGCCCCAGCTCCAATCCTAACTTTCTTGTTTCATCTTCGTTTTTAGCAATTATGGTACTCTTTATTTTCATTTTAAAGTCCTTTGTCTTTGCTCCTATCTGTGGAGGAACGGTGATATCCTTTTATATATAACAAATGTAACTATGCTGTTGATCCCTGCTTTTACAAAGTTAAAAAGCAATATGAACGGCATCAGGCTCATTACCGCTTCCAGCGGCAATCCCATAAACAGCGGAGTGATTATCATATTGGCAAAAAACATTACAACCACCATCGCCAGTGATCCTGCGGCCAAACCTATCACCGCACGTTTTTTTGTTTTGTGCTTTCTATATATTATTCCCGCCACCGTAACGAGCGCAGAAGTCGCCAATATATGCATTATTATTCCGTAAGCTCCGCTTGCCATACTCACGGTAAAACCCTGTATCAAAGATGTTATCACGGTAAGCAGTATTCCCGCTACCGGCCCGAAAGCAAAAGTTCCTATCAAGATCGGAATATCTGCCGGGTCGTATTCCAAGAATGCCACTGCAGGAAAAATCGGGAAGTGGATTATCATCACAAGGACGATGGATATGGCTACCAGCATTGCCATCTTTGCAAGCCTTACATTTTTTTGTTTGATGTTCATAACGCAATTCCTCTTTTCTATTCTTGTCTATGGTGAGTTTTTACTCAAAATTTGTTTTGTCAAAAAGGAATCTGTCAGGAATACGGAAAGCCTTGATACACGTTAAATATCAAGGCTTCACAATTACATGACCGTTACACAAAAAGCAACAATATGTTGTATCTAGTGTTTCTCCCGTCCGGACTATACCGTCGGTTTGGGAATTTCACCCAATCAGCATTTCATGCTCGCGGACTATACCGCCGGTGAGGAATTTCACCTCGCCCTGAAACAGATCGCAAATTTTCTCTACACATTATATTCTTCTGAAGATAGTTTGTAAATAGCATCAGCATAAATTTTAGTCATCTGCTCAAAACGCAAAAGGTCCATATATTCATCTTTCTGATGCATGCGGTCTTCATCTCCCGGGAACAAGCCTCCATAGGCTATTATGCCTGGAGCCGCTTTTGCATAAGTTCCGCCGCCTATAACTATAGGCTTGGACTCTACATCTCCTGTATGGTTTTGGTATATCTCCATCAACGTCTTGACCATAGGGCTGTTGACATCTATATATACGGTAGGCTTCTCTTCTTTTTTTATCAGGCCTATATCATATTTGTCTATGACTGGCTTGATGCCTTCATATACATCTTCTGCAGAATATGAAACCGGGTATCTTATGTTTATAACCAGCTTTCCTGCTTCGGAACCGATTTCTGCCATTCCTACGTTAAATGTAAGTTTACCGGATTTGTCATCTTCTAATCCTATTCCGAGATCCTCTCCATCCAGGCAAAAACCTATATATTTATTATAGAAGCTTATAAAATCGTTAATATCCTCATTGGCAAAGTTAAGACCGCCGAGGAAATCCATCATGACAGAAACAGCGTTAAGCCCGTCTTCAGGTTTGGCGCCGTGGGCAGCCTTTCCAAGAGAATTGATTTCTAAAGATTTTCCTATGCCTTTAATGCGCAGCTCATGTCCTGTACGTTCTTTATACTCTTCAGCTTTTTCCCTAATCTCATGGTATTTTTCCGATTCCTGGCTGTGAACAACTACTCTGCAAGTATCCGGTACGCTGTTAGGCGCTACGCCTCCCTTAAAGGAGCGCAGTTCAAGGCCTTTGATTTTAGGAGCTGCAAATTTCTTGGCTAAGTCAAAAACAAGCAGTCCTTTTTCCCCGTTTATGAGAGGGAAATCTGCATCGGGGGTAAAGCCCCAATCCGGCTTTCTTTCTTTTGAAAAGTAATATTCCATACCTTTCCAATGAGTTTCTTCGTCCAGGCCGAGAATAAGCCTTATAGTTGCTTCCGGCTGGTATCCCGCGTCTTTAAGAGCTTTCATGGCATAAAGACATGAGATAACCGGTCCTTTGTCATCTGTAGTGCCTCTTCCGTAAAGCTTTCCATCCGCTATTTCTCCGCCATAAGGGTCATGGGTCCATCCGCTGCCTGCCGGAACTACGTCTAAATGGCCCAAAATGGCCATTATCTTATCGCTTTTCCCTTCAAAATCAATATGACCCCCATAATTATCAACATTTTTGACGGTGAAGCCCATGTCCTTACCCATTTGTAAGACGGTTTCAAAGGCCTTCTGTACACCCTGCCCGAAAGGATATATCTGACCGTCATCAGCTACAAAGCTTTCGCCCTCCTCGCTGTTACAACGAACAACTTCCTGAAGGGCGAAAATCATATCTTCATTATTCTGCTTTAAAAACTTTTGATAGTCCATTATTACTGAACTGCCTCTACACCTTTTATTTCAGGATAACTTTCTTTGATTATCCTTTCGACCACGCCTTTGATTGTCATCTGCGCGCCCGGGCAGCCTGCGCAGTGTCCCTGAAGTCTGACTCTTACAACGTTATCATCGGTCAACTCAACGAATTCGATATCTCCTCCGTCTCTCTGCAGGAAAGGTCTTATCTGACCTATAGCATCTCTTATCTTTTCTTCCATCGATATTTACTCTCCTTTATTTTATTTATCTCTTTTTTTTATAATATTATTTAATCCTGTTCTTCAAGAACTTCAGCTTCTACAGCAAAGCTGTCATTTAAAGCGCCCTTTGAATAATAAACCACTTCTATAGACTTAACCGCCTCGTTGGTCCCGCCGTAAGAAATTATTCCCGACGCGCCCTCAAAGCCCTCTATACGCTTTATAGCATCTCTTATCGCTTTACCTGTAGGAATGCCTGTCTTTTGGGTCTGCTGCCAATCCTCTCTCAGTGCTCTGCCTTCAGCTTCCGTAGCGGCAGTAGCTGCATATTCCTCTTCATCATAAGACATAGTATCATTATAAGCATCCTCTATGGCTGAAATAGCCATAAGATAAGCGTCAAAAGCCACTGCTGTCTCCTGGGCAGGTTCTGCATCTTCTCCATATCTTTCTTTGTATGCTGTTATAAACTTTTCAGACATTTCTGTTGATGTAGTTACCGAACTAAAGTCGGCAGCATATCCGATATCAAACGCCCCGCTGCTTTCTATAAAAGAAAGAAAGTTTTCATCATTCCAACTTTTTGGACCTACAAACAGTATATCTGTTAAACCGGTTTCTTCAGCCTGTTGAAGAAACGTTTGCGCCACAGTAGTGGAAACATCTAGGAATACAGCTTCTGCACCTGAAGTTTTTAAGCTTTCAATAACTTCACTATAATCACTGGATTCAGTAGGTAATTCAAAGCTTCCTACGATGCATTCGCTGTCTCCTGACAGCTTCTCCATCATCCTCTTAAATTTATTTATATTAGCAGTAACTGTATCATCACCGGTCAATTTCACCGTAGCTGCCTTTGTCTTTCCCTGCTGCGTATACACAAAATCTGCTAAAGCATCTCCCTGCTTACTTTCAGCATATGTGGCGCAGAAATAATATTGATTATTGACAGTTATCAAAGGGTTAGTGCTGGTAATCGCTATACCGGGTATATTATTCGCCTTCACTGCTTCTCCTGCAATCAGAGTTAACGTTTCCCCATAGCTGCCCAATACCACCTGCGGATTTTGAGATACCAACTCCTGGGCAACAGTTTCAGCAACATAAATATCCGACTGATTGTCCGCAATTATCAATTCTACTTGTTTGCCTAAAACTTCAGGATATAATTCATTTGCTAATTGTATTCCCATCAGTTCCAGGTTGCCCTGTTCTCTATTCTCTCCAGAAAGCGGTTCAAATACTCCGATTTTAATCGTTCTGTCTGTTGCCACGGTTTCGGTGCTGTCTGTACCGAAAAAAGCATTTTTAAAATTATTAAATGTCGTACAGCCTGTCAGCAAGCTAAATATTAAAATCAGACAAGCTGCTGCTAATAACTTTTTTTTCATCTGTTTCCCCAAATTTCTCATATAAGAGCAATGAATATTTAAAACCTATTCTTAATAACAAAATACTTCCATCTTATTTTATAGCGCAGTTATACCCTTATATGTGTTGATTTAAAGTTTTTTCAAAGAAATTTTTCATGTTTTTTATTATTATATATTAAATTTCAGTTTCATTCAACTGTTTCCTTCTCATTGATCAGCACCTTGTATTTCGGGGGATGATTTTCACATTTATAAATTACTTATTTTTTATTTTGCTGGTTTATACATAAAAAGTGTGGTAATATAGCCATATAAAACTTTTTAACATAAATAGGAGGATATTATTATGAAATGGGTTTGTACAGTATGCGGTTATGTTCATGAAGGAGATCAGCCACCAGCAGAATGTCCGGTTTGCCACGTTGGCGCAGATAAATTTATTAAGCAGGAAGAAGGCAAAACTGAATGGGCTGACCAGCACGTTGTAGGCGTTGCAAAAGGTGTTGATCCTGAAATAATTGAAGGTTTGAGAGCTAACTTTGAAGGCGAATGCTCAGAAGTAGGTATGTATCTTGCAATGGCAAGAGTTGCTCATAGAGAAGGTTATCCTGAAATCGGTCTGTACTGGGAAAAGGCTGCATGGGAAGAAGCTGAGCACGCAGCTAAATTTGCTGAGTTGCTGGGTGAAGTAGTAACTGATTCCACCAAGAAGAACCTGGAAATGAGAGTTGAAGCTGAAGCCGGTGCTTGCGCAGGAAAGAAAGCTCTAGCTACTAAGGCAAAACAGCTTAATCTGGACGCCATCCATGACACAGTTCACGAAATGTGCAAGGACGAAGCAAGACACGGTGCTGCTTTTGAAGGTCTGCTGAAGAGATACTTCGGAAAATAAGGCTGTCTGCGGACGTGTTCCGCTATGCGTTGAAAATTCAATAAATGCGAAGATTAGAGAGCTTGCGTATGCGGCTCTCTTTTTTCGTGATGTCAGTAATTATGCTCATCATATTTTATTCAAAAATTTACTGCTTTCATGATCATAAGCAGAGCGGTTATTTTTTTATGTAAATAGTGATACGGATTTTCTTAAATGTAATGGTAATCCTTATCATTTTACCACTTGCTGTCATTGTAAAAGTTTAATGACAATTTTGTGATGGTATGGTATGCTATTATAGGGAAAAATGGATTTGAAAAAGAAACAATAAAAGAAGAGGTACTATATGGACAAGTTTTTTCATTTGAAAGAAAACAACACTACAGTTTCGACAGAAGTTATGGCGGGACTAACGACATTTTTTGCTATGTCATATATTATAGTCGTTAACCCGGGGATCCTCGCACAATCCGGAATGGAGTGGGGCGCAGTTTTCCTAGCCACCATAATCGCTTCAATCATCGGCACCCTTATAATGGGGCTGGTTGCTAACGTGCCGTATGCACAAGCTCCCGGAATGGGCCTGAATGCATTTTTCGTTTACACAGTATGCTTCGGTCTGGGATTTACATGGCAGCAGGCGCTTTCCATGGTATTCATATGCGGATTATTCAACATCTTCATTACCGCAACAAAAATCAGAAAGTACATAATTAAATCCATACCTGTGAGTCTGCAACATGCTATTGGTGGCGGTATAGGAATATTTGTAGCCTATATCGGTCTCTTAAACGTGGGAATCATTTCATTTGACAGCGGTGTTCCTGCTTTGGCAACTTTAGACCAACCTCAATTCTGGGTTTTCCTCATAGGTCTGTTCCTTACTATTGTGCTTCTGGCTCTTAAAGTCAAAGGAGCTATATTAATTGCTATAATACTTACTACTCTGATCGGTATACCATTCGGAGTAACCACTCCTCAGGAGACAACCAGTTTCAGCGAAGCCTGCCAAGCTCTGCCTTCAACCTTCCTGGCTATATTCCACGAAGGCGGCATTACAAGTTTGTTCACGGATATGTCCAAGCTGCCGCTGGTGCTTATTACAATTTTCTCATTCAGTATCTCTGATACCTTCGATACCATAGGAACTTTTATCGGTACCGGACGCCGCAGCGGTATTTTCAGCGCTGAGGATGAGAAGAATCTTGAAGCAAAGCCCGGTTTTCATTCCAGACTGGACAAAGCGCTGTTTGCCGACGCTACAGCTACTTCCATAGGAGCGTTATTTGGTACTTCCAACACGACAACCTTCGTTGAAAGCGCCTCCGGTATAGGAGCCGGCGGTCGTACAGGACTTACTTCCGTGGTAGTAGCTATCTGCTTTGCTATATCAGCCTTCCTGGCTACATTCGTCAGCGCCGTTCCTTTCGCAGCTACAGCGCCTGCTCTCGTAGCCGTAGGAGTTATGATGACATCTTCCTTCAAAGATATCGAATGGAGCGACTTCAATGAAGCGGTGCCTGCTTTCTTCGCCGGAATGTTCATGGCTTTGTGCTACAGCATTTCTTACGGTATAGCGGCAGGATTCATCTTCTACTGCATTATTAAAATCTTTACCGGCAAAGCTAAAGAAGTTCACCCTATCTTGTGGGTATGCACCGGACTGTTTATACTGAACTTCATCCTGCTGGCGCTGTTATAGAAAAATAACAGTATATTAAAATATAAGACCGCTTTCAAAGCCTTTATCTGAAAATTGGACTAATTGAAAGCGGTCTTTTTATTTTGTGTTTTATATACTCCTATCTCAACTTTTCAAACATTAAGCTAAGCAGCCTAAAGTCAAGCTGAATGGTCTAAAAAGGACCGTAACCTATAAGATTAGCTATGCATACTAAAATATAACCTGATGCAATCATAACAGCAAAAGTTTTCCACGCCATTTTTAGCCATGTTCCGTAGTTAAGTCCGCAAAGCGAGCAAGCGACCAAGCCTCCGCCCGGCCAAAGCATATTGGTAATTCCATCTCCCAGCTGATATGTCAGCACCATCACCTGCTGGTTTATACCCAGCATCTTTCCTAGAGGACTCATAATAGGCATCATCATGAGAGCTTTTCCTGAACCTGATACTACTAAGAAATTAAATGCGGTAACAAATAAGAATATAAGCAGCAATGTGATAAGCGCGCTCTTTCCTTGGAGCGCATTGCCCATATAATATACCAGTGTATCCATTATTTGTCCCTGTGTTAACAACACCATTACAGACTGGGCCATACCTATCGCCAGAGCTGCAGTTAGCACTTGTGACGCTCCCTGAACGAATATTTGGCAAAATTTATTTGGATTTATTCTATATATAAAAGCAACTATTATGGCAAATACCACATAGTACGCAGCGAACTGCGCTAGGGAAAATTCCAGTTCTAAGCATCCGTAAGCGATGAAAATTACCAGTGCCAGGAACAAGATAAGCGTCAGTCCCTCTTTCCAGGTGAAGTTTACGTTTTCCTGCTCGCCAGCCTTTTTCTTTTCCTCAATTTCTGCCAGTGTCTGCTTATACTCCTCGGCCGCATAACTTCTGCTCGGATCTTTTTTAATTTTGCGTCCATACATGAGAACGCTTACAAGTCCAATGGTTCCCAGCACCAGGAATACTACAAACCTATATCCGATTCCCGAAAAAGTAGGCAATCCCACAAGCTGCTGTGAAATTCCTGTGGTAAACATGTTGACCATGCCGCAGGCAAACCCTGCCGTAGCTGCGAACATTATAGTTCCGGCCGCCATTAACCTATCATACCCAAGCGACATTATTATGGCTGTAACGATTGGGAAAAACGGATAAACGCCTTCACCGGCTCCTAGTATGTTCATTCCTGCAAAATACAAATAAAATATTATTATTGCAATAATATTGCGTCCTTTTGTAATCTGCGTAAGTTTTCTGACCCCTACTTCAAGCACTCCTGTGCTGTTTAATATTCCCAGGCTTCCTGCAGACAGCAACAGCGAACCCATTATAGTCGAGCCATTAACAAATCCATCGTAGAGAGCGGACCAAAAGTCTTGAAAACTTATAGGATTTTCATTTTCTATAAACTGAAAAGTATCAGGGTCTACAGCGTTGCCTTCGCTTCTGTCGAAAGTACCGCTTGGAACGACATATGACATGACTGTTACCAGCAGCATGATTAAAAGCAAAATGACAAACACATGAGGCATTTGAAAACCTTTCTTTTTATTTATTGTTTCGCCCATTTTTTCTATTGGTACGACTCTGCCGCACCCCTCCTTTTCTATTTACTTCCAAACCTCGTGTAATGTTTCATATGACATTTATATCTTATACTTGAGCACATAAATATAAAATTATATTTTGCATATAATTCAATGCAAATATTAAGCCAAATTTTATCATCTGATAAAGATGTTGAAAATTAGCGATTTTTTAATTTATTATTTAAAAAAACTGCAATTTTGTAAATTTTTTATGACAGTAGCTTATTTTTTTTAATCAAAAAAGTAAACAAAAATTTACAACTTTCTGTGCTACCTCCTGATTTCATATTTCTAATTGCATATTATCGATATATTTGCTATAATTCAATAAAACTAAATCAGGATTCCAAGCCTCTTCAATCTTGAGCACATTGATAAAATCAAAGCGATCATTGTATCGTTTTCGGAGGGATAATATGAAAATTTTGGATTCTGCTTTAGCTATCAAAGAGCAAATTTTAACCGACAGGCGTCATATACACAGGAACCCGGAGGTTGGTTCTGACTTGCCTGAAACTGCCGCATATGTACAAAAGAGATTAAAAGAAATGGGTATCAAATCCCAAATCTGCGGCGGTCCGTTAGACAAAAAAATGAGAGAAAACTTTAAATTTGCAGGATTCCCCGATATGAAAGCTTCTACAGGTGTAGTTGCGACTATCGGTCAAGGGGAGCCCTGTATTTTATTGCGTGCCGATATGGATGCCCTTCCTATGAATGAAGCTGAGGGACTGGTAGATTTTACGTCTCAAAAGCCGGGTTTTGCTCACATGTGCGGTCACGACGCTCATACTGCTATGCTTCTCGGAGCTGCCAAAATTCTCAAAGACAGAGAGGACCAGCTTTGCGGAACTGTCAAGCTTATGTTTCAAACGGGAGAAGAATGCGGATGTGGGTCAAGGCTCATGATAGAACACGGGCTTTTAGAAAACCCTCGTGTAGACGCTGCCTTTGCCCTCCATGTTATGGCAGACCAAGAGGTCGGCACCGTCGGATATACTCCCGGCATAACTTCAGCAGCCATGGATACCTTCATGATAAAAATAAAAGGCCGCGGCGGGCATACATCAACACCTCATCAGTGTATAGACCCCTTAATGATAGCTAATCAATTGTATACTACCTTGAACCTGCTCAGCGGAAGGGAAATAGACCCAAGAGAGACGGTCGCCCTTTCAGTGGGCAAATGCGGAGGCGGAAGCGCTGCCAACGTGATTCCTGATACGGCGGAATTCCAGGTGGCAGCTAGGACTTTCAACAGAGACGTAACTAAACATTTGACTCAAAGAATTCCTGAAATAACGGAACACGTAGTAAAGATGTGGCGTGGAGAGTACGATATGATTTCATTTCACACGCCTTCCGCATACAACGACGAAAATTTGTGTCAAGAGCTTGAGCCCTTTATTGGCGAAATCATGGGCGCAGATAATGTCGTGCAGCTTCCATGCATGGCAGGAACTGAAGATTTCGGATATGTGGGAGAAGAAGTTCCTTCCATGTTTGCTACAATCGGTGTAGGCGGCAAAGACGCTGCTCCTATGCACAACCCAAATATGGTCATAGACGAAGATATGCTGCCGTACGGCGCCGCTCTTCATGCCAACGTAGCCATCAACTGGCTTAAAAATCATAAGAAATAAGGTGAAACCAAATGAAAAAATACGATACATTATATAAAAACGGAAAAATATTTACTTCTGACGATCACAATCTTTATGCAGAAAGTATGGCTGTCAAGGATGGAAAGATAGCGTGGATAGGAAAAAACGGCCAAATCGATGAAAGCGATGCAGCCGAAATCGTAGATCTGGACGGAAGGCGCGTCCTTCCTGGTTTTGTAGACTGCCACATGCACGCTATAATGCTTGCAGACTGTTGTCAGCAAATTTCAGCCCTGCCGCCTGTCGTATCATCCATTGAAGATTTAATCAATAAAATAAGAGACAGTAGAAAAGAGCAATCCGCAGGGCAATGGATACAAGGCTGGGGCTATGATGAAGGTAAATTGGAAGAACACCGTGCGCCCAATAGATACGACCTTGATAGAGGTTGCAGCGATTCTCCGGTAATCGTCAAAAGGACATGCGGTCATGTGTGCGCAGTTAACAGCAAAGCGCTGGAAATGGCCGGCGTTACTGCCGATACTCCCGACCCGGAAGGCGGCAGGATAGGCCGTGACAAAGACGGCGCACCTGATGGCATTCTCTATGAAAACGGGCGAAATGTACTTAGCGATATAATGGCTGAGAAAACCGTAGAAGACATCGCTGATGATCTGCTTGCTCTAGACAAAATACTCCTTTCTCAAGGAGTTACCACCGGAGCTGATATGGGCGAATTCACCGACAGCGATTACAAAAGCATATATAATCTTGCTATAAAAAAAGGAATGAAAGTCAAAGTAGCCTGCTATTACATGTGGGACGAAGTAAAAGATAAAAAAGATTTCACCATAACAGAAGAAGATATGGATCCTTCAAAGGGATTCCGCATTGCCGGCATCAAACTTATAGGAGACGGCAGTGTTTCCGGTCGAACCGCATGGTGCGATCAGCCATATCTGGGCAGTACAGATGAATATGGCATACCTGTATGCAGTGAGCAAGATATAGAAGATGCCATAAAATTCTGTAAAGAGCATAAATGCCAGCTTTCAATACACGCCATGGGAGCTAAGACCATAGATAGAGCTATCGAGCACACATGGCAGCAGCAGCCTTGGATAACAGGAGATACTCCTTATGTGAGATTAGAGCATGTTGCAATGCCTACTGCGAGTGCTGTAGAAAAAGCCGCTAAAGCGGGGATTGCTTTTGTTACCCAGCCTATTTTCCTGTATGCAGAAATAGAAAGCTATTTGACCAATTTGGGGCTTGAACGAACTCAAAAAAATTATCCAATATCAGATTGGCTTAAGGCAGGTGTCAGAATAGCTTTCAGCACTGACGCTCCTGCAACAGCTTGGGCAGAACCGTCAAACCCGTTCGTTTGCCTCAAAGGCGCTGTAACAAGAAAAGCTTGGGACGGTACCGACTGCGGCAAGCAGCACAAAGTCGATATACAAACAGCCATAAAACTTTATACTTCTAAGGCTGCTCCTATGCTGGGATTTAAAAATATAGGAGAGCTAAAAGAAGGATACTGGGCCGACTTTATAATTCTCGACAAAGATATACTTTCCGTCCCGGCCGAAGACATTGATAAAATACAAGTTGAAGAAACATATGTAAACGGACAGCAGGTTTATAAGAAGTAACCAGGCCGTGTTGATATACCGTATTTTTGTATCTTCTGATTAAGGCTTTGGCGACTGATGCCAAGATGTCGGGCAGCCGAAGAAAAAGTTTTATGCGACTTTATGGAATCTTCAATGAGAAATTTTTCATAAGCTTCGATATTCTTTTTCAGGCTGCCCAACCACGGTATATCTCGCATGTCGGCCTGATTTTCAGCCACCAATTTTTCCACTTCCATATCCGATAACATATACGAAGGCAGATCACCTATGCCTATAATAGTCGTATCGCACAAGTTAAACGCTCCTTCTATGACATTTCTCAATTCCCTGACGTTACCTGGCCAATAATAACTGTGAAATATCGTCATCACATCCTGTGAAACTCCTATTATGTTTTTCTTCATAGATTTAGAATACTTGTCAGAATAATACCGAGTAAGCAGTTCTATGTCTTCTTTTCTTTCTCTGAGAGGCGGAATGTTAAGCATTACGCTGCCAAGACGATAGAACAAATCATCTCTCAAGGTTCCGTTCTTTACACAATCCAGAGGCGGCTGATTGACAGCTGCGATTATCCTCACGTCTACATCTATCGGTTCTGTGGCACCTATCCTTGTAATTTTCTTTTCCTCCAGCACTCTCAAAAGTTTAGCCTGCATACCTATGTTCATAGAATTTATTTCGTCCAGAAATACCGTTCCCCCTTTGGCGCTTTCAAATATGCCTGCCCTGTCTTCAGCTCCGGTATAACTTCCATGTACCGTACCGAAAAAAATGCTTTCCAAAAGAGTCTCGGGAATAGCTGCGCAATTTTGAGTTAAAAACGGCTTTTCTCTCCTATTGCTGGATGTATGCACCGATTGGGCCACCATTTCTTTGCCTGTGCCGGTTTCTCCGTAAATCAACAAGGAGGATGACGTTTCGGCCAATCGGTTTATCTGATTTCTCAATGTTTCCATCGACTGACTGCGACCGATAATATCAGAAACAGTAAAAAGTCTTTTAGGTTGATGGTCTTTATCGGAACTTATATCCAGCGCAGTTAAAGCTTGCTTTCTCGTAGGCGAATGAGTTATGCATACAGCTCCTATAATCTTGCCGTTCTCTTTAATCGGAAAGGTATCGTCTACTAATTCAAAGCTCTGTCCTTTGGCCGTTGTAAGCACGCTGTGATTATTTAACGTTATCTCGCCTTTTCTGAGAGCTTTTAAAATAGTGCTTTTGCCTGGTTCCATAGTGGGATATATTTCAAAAAGATTTCGCCCTATATAATCTTTTTCTGTAAGCGGCGTCAAATCCTTTGTATAACGCCTGATATAAACGATATTCGCTTTCGTATCTGTAACTATAACTCCATCTACATAATTTTCCATATTGGTTATTATATCCAGATAATTTTCAAGCATCGAAATCCTCCTTATATAGCCTCGTCATCTACCTTGGTTTGCCTATATAATAAGCTCCAGCCTTAAAAAATGTCAACAAAAATTTACAAAAAATATATAAGCAAATATGTTACAATTATAAAATAAGGGGGAAGCTATGATTTTACATACAGGAAACAGAACTGACATACCGGCTTTTTATTCAAGATGGTTTTCTGAGCGGTTAAAAGCAGGTTATGTTATGGTGCGTAATCCCTATAATCAATCCATGGTGACGCGCTACGATATCAATCCTCAAGTCGTAGATTTAATAGTATTTTGTACAAAAAATCCAGGTCCTATTTTGCAATACATGGACCTGCTAAAACCATATAATCAATACTGGTTCGTTACCATCACTTGCTACGGCAAAGAGATTGAGCCTAATGTTCCCGAGAAATCTCATATTATCCAATCCTTTAAGCAGCTTTCTTCCATAGTAGGAGCAAACAATGTGACTTGGAGATATGATCCTATCTTTATTGATGATGTCTACACTATGGTCATGCATTTTGACCGGTTTAACTCCATGGCAAGTCAACTTTCGGAATACACCAATACATGTGTCATAAGCTTTATAGACCTTTATGAAAAGGTAAAAAGAAATTTTCCTGAAATAAGACGGGTATCGACAAGTGAACGGCTAAAAATAGGACAAGAATTTTCCTCCATAGGAAAAAAATATGGAATAGCCATCAAGACCTGTGCTGAGGGTGAGGAACTTGCCAGGTTCGGTATCGACTGCAGCGGATGCATGTCAAAGGAAACATTGGAAACTGCCATAGGTTCGCGGCTTTCGCTGCCGTCTGGTTATAAAGGCGCGAGGGAAGAATGTTCTTGTATTTTAGGCAGTGACATAGGACAATACGACACTTGCGGCCACCTCTGCCGCTATTGTTATGCCAACTGGAATAAAGAGGACGTCATTAAAAACATGAAGCGTCACGACCCATTATCTCCTTTTTTAATCGGAGGTTCGCTGCCGGATGATGAAATCCATCAAGCCCGGCAAGAAAGCTGGCTGGATATGCAATTGTCCTTTTATTGATATTATCGCTTTAAAATGGTAAAATATATTAGGAGCAAATAATAAATGCTGTAGAGAGGTCGCAAGATGGTTCGCAAAGCAACAAGAGAAGATTTAGATGAAATTTTAAATATATACAAAAGCGCGAGGCAATACATGAAAGCCACAGGCAATCCCGATCAGTGGGGCGACAATTTGCCTCTTGCAAGTACTGTGGAAAGCGATATGGAAAGCGGAACCCTATACGTAGTAGAGAGGGATGGCCAGCTATGCGGCGTCATGGAATTTCATATAGGAGAAGACCCTTTTTATTCCGGTTTTCATGAACTTTCATGGGATTATGAAGGGGATTACGCTACAATTCACAGACTTGCAAGCAACGGAAAGCGCAGCGGCATATTTTCTGAATTTTTAGAATTTGGAAAGAGAATATGTCCCAATATAAAGATCGATACCTATATCGATAATATTGTAATGCAAAGTCTTATTGAAAAAAACGGCTTCAAAAAATGTGGCGTTTTCTTTTCCACGCCTGACAGGGGCTGGGTTATATATGAAAAGAGCTTTGATTAATTACAAAATGCCAGGCCGGTAATCATTATATATATTTTAAAGCTCCCTTATGGTATCTATGAGACAGTTCATTTCAGTTATCTGATTTATTCTGCCTCTCAAGGCTGCGGCTCCCGGGATTCCTTTTATATACCATCCAACATGTTTTCGCATTTCCCTTATGGCTACAGTCTCTCCTTTTAAGTCAGCCAAATCCTGCAGATGAGCCAGCATCATCTGTTTTTTTTCTTCCTTAGAAGGCTTCTCAGGCAAAGGCTGATCTTTCCACGCGGCTATCGCCTCTCTGAATATCCAAGGATTTCCAAGTGCTCCTCTTCCTATCATGACGAAATCGCACCCGGTTTGCCTCATCATCTCAATAGCAGTTTTTCCGTCGACAACATCTCCGTTGCCCACAACTGGAATATCGACAGCGTTCTTAACTTTTGCGATATAGGACCAATCTGCCTTGCCACTATAGTACTGCTCCCTTGTACGTCCGTGAACAGATACGGCTGCCGCGCCGGCAGCGGCAATGGCATGGGCTACTTCTACAGCATTAAGGCTGTTGCTGTCCCATCCTATTCTTATTTTAACCGTTACCGGTTTATCTGTGTTTTTAACTACGGCTGATACAATATCGTAGATAAGATCAGGGTTCTTCAGCAAAGCAGAACCCTCGCCGTTTTTAACTACCTTAGGCACAGGACATCCCATATTGATATCTATTATATCGCAGCTGTGCTTATCTATCTGTCTGGCGGCATACGCCATTATATCAGGCTCATGGCCGAATATCTGTACGCCGAAAGGCGCTTCTTCTTTCCTCGTATAAAGCAATCTGCCGGTATTCTTATCTCCATACCACATGCCTTTTGCGCTTACCATTTCAGAAAACACAAGAGCTGCTCCCATTTCCTTGCAAAGTTTCCTCATCGTAGCATCGGTTATACCGGCCAGAGGCGCAAGAAAAAAGGGATTGTCTAATGTTATGCTGCCTAGCCGCAATTCTTTCATGACTTTCCCTCTCTAATTTTAATTTACGTTTTTTTCAAGTCTTCTCAAAGCCAAAGCAATGGTAAGCCCCGGAATTACGCGGTTACCTGTTATTTCAACTCCTAAGACTTCATTTATTTTCTTAAGTCTGTACTGAACCGTATTGGTATGTATTCCCATGAACTCAGCAGTTTTCCCACTGTTCATGCCTGCATCCAATACAAAGGTTTCCAAAGTTTCCAGCATCTGCTTGCTTTTATTATCTGACTCCACTTTAAAATCCTCAAGCAGATCCATGAAGTTTTTCTTTAAATATCCGCCCTGGGCCTGCAAATTTATGCAGTTGCTTACCAGCGCCAAATCATATTTAGTAAACACTCTTTTATATGGGAATATTCCTCCTACTGATGACCAGGTTTCATTTATAAGCCGGAAGCCATCGCCTGCACCTTCAATAGACCCGATTCCCGTCACATGGAATATTCTTATCCTCTTGTTTTCTTTCAATTCATCGAAGAATTTAACGCATATGGATTTTTCACCTGTGTCTTCATGCTTAATATGCGCCGTCCCTTTTATCAGCACTCCATAGCTCTCTTCTCCCTCTTTGATGCGAATCACATGTAAAAGGCCTTTTTCTTCAAAGGAATTTACTATTCTATCCTCCTCAAAGGACTCAATACCTCTGGCATAAAAAACAGAAAGTATATCTTCAGATTTTACACCGGCCTCATCTTTAAGAGAATAGGCCAGACTTTTATTTCCTCTTATCAGGGATTTTACAAATTCTGTCTTGGCATCTCTTTCAGGAGTAAATTTCCACATCCCCATGGCAAGCTCTATTATCTCAGCCAGTTTGGTTATTTCTCCGGAAGAATAGTTGTCGTCATTGTCCACTATAAGCAGATAATATTTATCGCCTTTTATCTCAATGGCTCCCCAATATACCAATACGCCATCTATATCCACCAAACTGTAAACGCCATTAAAATTCAAAGCCACATCCTTGCCGCGTCTTATGGCTGCCTCTACTGTAGTCTTATACCTGGTTTCTACCGTAAGGATAGGATTGAATTCTTCACTCATCAGGACCACTTGAAAATCGTTATTAATAGCGGCTTCCCTGAGAGCCTGTTGGAAATTGCTATGCTTTTCAAAATTAAGCAAGTGAAAAATTGTATTATTTATCAAACTGTTGTTGAAGTTGCTGCCATAAAGGACTTTTTCCATAACTTCCGTAATTACCCTGGAATATCCTATATCACGGCTGCCTATCAGGATTATCAGAGGGAGAGCCGCTTCTTCAGCAGCCCTCATCACATCTGGATAACTTTGATTTTCCCCTGAAGAAGACTCCATCTGAAAAACTACAACAGCGGCCACGTCATTTTTTGCCAGTTGACGTATCACTTCCTGCTGTGCTTCAATGTCCTTTTTCATTCCGGCAAAAGTAGTCAATATCATCTCATCTTTCTTACCGCAATGTTTTATGGCCTCGTCCACAGTTGAATCATCCATGACGGAAACAGTTCTAACCCTGTTGTCCAACTTGCTTTCTCCCGCAACAACGACACATTGTTTGAAAACATCCAGTTGTAAGCAATCCTTAACGGTTACTTTCATTTGAATCCTCAACTTCCTCTTCGTGATCAGGAGCTTCATCGACAGAGTCATCATTCATATAATCCTCATCGTATTTTTCAAGCTCCTTTTGCATTCGCTCTTCCTCTTCTTTCAAGAGACGCTCTCTTTCAGCAGCTTCTTCGGCATTTTTAGCCATTTTCTCTTCTTCAAATACCTTAACCTTAGCTGCCAGTCCTTCAGCCGTAACCTCTCCTGTAAACAGCTCTTCAAACTGCTGTCCGTCAATGGTCTCAACCAAAAGCAATGCTTCAGCCACTCTTGTAAGAATATCCATATTTTCTTTGAGAAGTCTCTCCGCCTCTTTATATGCCTCATCTATTATTCTCTTTACTTCTGCATCAATTTCACGAGCGACTTCGTCAGAATAGTTTTTATGAGTAGTAAAGTCATTACCTAAGAATACTTCTTCTGAATTGCTGTAATTTACGGTACCTATCTTTTCGCTGAAACCATATTTGGTTACCATATCACGAGCAATTTCAGTAGCGCGCATGATATCGTTGCTTGCGCCTGTACTTATATCATCCAAAGTAAGCTGTTCAGCCACACGTCCACCGAGCAGATGAACGATAGCATTTCTCATACTGCTTCTCGTTTCATAATTTTTATCTTCCTTAGGCAGCGTCATGGTAAATCCCCCTGCTCTGCCCCTTGGAATTATTGTAACCTGATGAACAGGGTCGCTGTCAGGTATGCATCTTGCGACAACTGCATGACCTGCTTCATGATAAGCCGTAAGTTTCTTTTCTTTAGGACTGATAACTCTGCTCTTCTTTTCAGGTCCGGCTATTACTTTCGTTATTGCTTCTTCAATCTCTTCCATTCTTATAAAGCGGCCGTTTCTTCTGGCTGTAATCAAGGCTGCCTCATTGAGAAGATTTTCTATGTCGGCCGGAGTAAATCCCGGAGTGCGTCTTGCAAGCACCTCAGGAGTAACGTCATCTGCCATAGGCTTATTCTTGCTGTGTATCTTGAATATTTCTTCCCTTCCTTTGATATCAGGAACTCCTATGACTATTTGTCTGTCAAATCGTCCCGGTCTTAAAAGAGCAGGATCCAAAATGTCAGGCCTGTTGGTAGCAGCAAGTATGATAATCCCTGAATTTTCTGCAAAACCATCCATCTCCACCAACAGCTGATTTAATGTTTGCTCTCTTTCATCGTGACCGCCGCCTATGCCTGCGCCTCTTTTGCGACCGACTGCGTCTATCTCGTCTATAAAAACTATGCAAGGCGCATTCTTTTTAGCTTGGTCAAACAAGTCTCTTACTCTTGAAGCACCTACACCTACGAACATTTCAACGAAGTCTGAACCACTGATAGTGAAAAACGGCACTCCGGCTTCACCTGCAGTAGCCTTTGAAACATAAGTCTTACCGGTTCCCGGAGGGCCTACTAAGAGTATTCCCTTAGGTATGCGAGCCCCGAGTTCTTTATATTTTCTCTGGTCTTTAAGAAAATCAACTACTTCTTCCAGTTCTTGTTTTTCTTCATCCAGACCGGCTACATCAGCGAATGTTACTTTCTTCTCTCCGCCTTTTACCATCTTTGCCCTAGATTTAGCAAACTGAAACGCTTTTCCGTTGCCGCCTTGATTCATCATGATGTAAAATAAAAAGCCCAAAGCTATAACCATGATAATAGTAGGCAGCAAGCTTAAAAATACAGAGCCGGAATCAGGAGGATCACTTTCATATTTTAAAGTCCCTGCCTGCATTTGCGGGAACAGATACAGCTCATCTATCATGCTTATTTCAACCACTGAGTTGGCATAAGCATATACAATTTCATCATCACTTATAGTACCTGTAAGCTTCGTATCCGTAACATTTATTTCTTTTATCTTTTCATCTTCCAGATATTGAACAAACTCAGATAAAGGGACTTCTTTCACCTGCGCCTGCTCATTTTCCATACCTCTGTAGATAAAGGCTACAATCAAAACCGCAACAAACAGGAATATATAAATACCTATATTTTTTGCAAATCTTTTCACGATTCTCCCCTTTCAAGATTTTGTATATTTCTACAAACACGTTAGAATATTTTATCACATATATCACAATTTTTCAAGGACTATTATAGGCTCCGGAGCGCCCTCTTTTACTTTATTTGAAGCCGAAAACCTGCCCTTTTTCTTCATCACATCCCGCGGATATAATTCAGACGGCATTATCCACAGCACTTTATTTCCTGCAGCTAATATTTCCACTTCATCTCTATATCGCTTAGGAAGCTTTTCATCCACAAAAAAGTCTTGTAATTTTTTATAACCTGTACCTATATCTATCTTATCACCATCTCGTCTTTTTCTAATGCAAAGGCTGTCCTTATCTATCCCGGAAAACGCCCCATGAAAACGGCCTTCTTTTTTGTAGCTGGCATACTCGCTCATGCTCATCTGACGAATTGTCCAACCTGTCGATTTTTGAATTTCCGCATTTTTTTTAATAAATACCAGTTTCTCATATTCTCTGGATACTTGATATTCAGCAGAAATCTCTGTGAGCGCAGAAGGGCTTTCTGAAAACAATAAACTGTCTATGGCCTCAAGATGGGAGAAAGACACGTTTTCTTCCATTCCAATCGATTCTAAAGCCATAGTATATATGCGGCTTCTGATAGCTTTATGAAGGCTGATAAGTTTTTCTGTGTAGAAATCCTGTCTATATTTGTTTCCATCGGCTCTGGCTGCCTTATATCCCTCAGAACTGAAGCGGCGTAAAAAATCTCTGTCGCATGAGGATATTTTCCCCAATCGATTGACAGCTTCAGTTATATTGCCGTTAAAGTTTTCTTCTAAATATGGAATCAGCAAATTTCTTATTTTGTTCCTGGTATATGTGTTCTCGTTGTTAGTATGGTCTATCCTTGGCGATAAATTTCTATTTTTGCAATACGCCTCTATATCTTTCCTTCCGATATCCAATATAGGTCTTATAACAGCAAATCCGTTTTTGTCAAACCGCTTATATGACATGCCTGCCAATCCGTCTGTGCCGGTTCCCCTCATAATGCGAAAAAGTATGGTCTCGCATTGATCATTGGCATTATGCGCAAGGGCTATAGCAACTTTTTCTCTAGGCACAGGCCGCTGTGGATTATCTGATATTTCAAGGGCCATTTGGGAAAATGCGTCATATCGGGCCTTGCGTCCTGCTTCTTCAGATGTGATTCCCAATTCTTTGGCCAACGCCTTGCAATCAGTAACTGCCACACTGCATGGAACCTTTCTGCTTCTGCAAAGATTCTCCACATATCTTTGGTCTTCTTCAGCCTCTCCCGGCCTGAATTTGTGGTTCACATGCACAGCATAAAGATGCAGTCCCATTTGAGGATTTTCTTCTGCAATTCGAAAAAGAACATCAAAAAGGCACACCGAATCAGGGCCTCCTGAAAGGCCAACTATGATGTGCATGCCTTCGCTTATCAAATCATTTTTTTGAATAACTTGCAATATTTTTTCTTTCATTTCAGACAGCCTGTTATATCTTTAATTTGCCTTAGTCTTGCACCGAGGCGGCGAGTTTTTTGATTCCCCGCACGGAGCAAAAGGAAGCTTGCAGCAACGCCCCAAGGACAAGAGCTAAGCAAAAAATTATATAATTTACTTGCTATAAGCATATACCTGACTTAATCCGAAGTTAATATTTAATTTTTTGCGGCTTTCTTGACCTTGGTTTTTAAATTCCAAGTTTGGCAGCTGCAAAGCGTTGCCAAGCTGAATTGCAGCAACGCTCCAAGGACAAGAGCTTAGCAAAAATTAAATATTAACGCCCTTACTCTACCTTTATCACCACAGCCGTCAAATCATCTAATTCACGGCTTAAATATCTATTTCTGGCTTCCAATACGATTTTTCCCGCTAAAACTTTAGGACCTGTAGTCTGAGCATACTTCATCAAATAATCTTCCAGCCAAAAAGCCGAAAGATCATTTCTATCTGCTTCAGTTATACCATCTGACACCATTATAAGTACATCTCCGGGTCTGAGTTTTGCGGTGACATGAGTCAGCCTCAATTTGGGTAATATCCCTACCGGGAGGGCAGGCTGCGATATCCTCCTTATCTTATTACCCCTGACTACAAAAGACAATGCGGCTCCCATCTTATAAAATTTTGCCCTGCCTGTATCTTTATCTATTATGGTCAAATCTACTGTAGCAAAACTATCCTCTGAACCGCTTTCTTCAATCATGATTCGATTAACTTCTTTAATGGCATAAGCCACAGAAAAGCCCTCTTTTAAAAGCTTTCGCAGTCTGTTTATGACAATTCGGCTCTCCGCCGCCGCCTTCATTCCCTTGCCCATACCATCCGACAGAATGAAGGCCAGGCTGCCGTCAGGCAGCCTGCAGGCGACAGCAGCATCTCCGCTGTCGCCTGCGGCGGCCGATGATATGACTCTGCCTTTTCTTATTTTTTCAATTACTAAATTTTTATTCGCTTCCATAACTTTATGCTAACACAAATAGGAAACGAAAAATGTCGAACAAAGACGCCACGTCGTATAATTTATAAATTATTCCTCAGCTAATTCATCTATCTTCTTTCTCTGTTTTTCTACTTCAGCAGCCAAAGTTTTATCAATGGTATATACCATATTCAAAGCGTTTAAAGCTCCGTATTTTTCACCCAGCTCATAATAAGCCGTAGACAAAGTGAAATAATAAGCGTTATGCATCATAGGACTCTTTGGCTTATTTTTCATATTTTTAAGCTTATGAAGCATCTTCTTAGCGTCATTGTCCACTTTATATTCTTCAAGAATAGCATTATATTCTGTTTCGAAACGCTTGTTGAAAAAGCTGCCTATAATCGCTCCTAAAATCACAAACACGAAGAAGTGCCCGATAGCACCTGCCAACATCCAAAGAACTGCAAATCCATTCAAATTATCATGGAAATGCACTATTATAGGCGTTTCTACAAGCATGAGCGTTGAAAAATATACCAATAACCTTCCTATTCTTCCCATTCTCAATATCCTCCTGAATAATTTAAATACACTACCTGATTGTTTACTTTATATTAAAAAACTTTTTTGCGTTTTCCATTGTTATGTTTGCTGTTTCTTCGTAAGAAATTCCCTTAATATCGGCTATCTTGCGTACAGTATGCTCGACATAAACAGACTTGTTAGGCTTGCCCCTAAACGGCACAGGCGTAAGATAAGGCGAATCTGTTTCTGCCAGCAGATATTCCAGAGGTATCGCTTCCACTGTTTCCACAGTCTTGCGATTATTCTTATATGTCACCGGGCCGGCGACGGACAGCGTCGCTCCCAGCTTGACATACTGCTGTCCCAGCTGGCTGCTGCCGCTAAAACAATGCAGCAGCACGCGAGCGTCCTTTTCAAGGACGCCGCCGGCCCCGACACGTTTCGGGAACCAGCTGCATCTTTCATCTGAAAAGGCTTTCTCTTCCTTGAGAATATCCATGGTCCGCTGATCCGCTTCCCTCGAATGAATCACTATTGGGAGTTTCAGCTCATTGGCCAGCTGTATCTGCCTGCGGAACCAATATTCCTGAACATCCTGCTCTGAATGGTTATAATGAAAATCCAGTCCGATTTCACCTATGGCCTGTACCTTATCTTTGCCGGCAAGATGCTTTATCATCGCCAAAACATCTTCATCCATAGTTTTTGTATCGTGAGGATGAACGCCGACGACAGCATAGCACCATGGCAAACGCTGGGCATCTTTCACCGCTCGCAGCGAGCTTTCCAAATCGTAACCTATGTCCATCACATATGACACATCTGAACTCTCTATTTCTTTTATCAAAGCTTCTCTTTCTTCTTCCGTATATGTGTCATTGTTTATATGGGCATGTGAGTCAAACAGCATTATCTTCTTCTCCATCGCGTAAAACTTTTATTTCAATTAACTTACAACTTCTCCGTCAGGTGCTGAAGTCGTTACAATTTCAACACGCTCTCCGTTGTCGGCAAAAAGGAGCATTCCCTTGGATTCCATGCCGCGAAGCTGACGAGGTTTAAGATTTGCAACGACGATTACTTTCTTTCCTACCATTTCCTCAGGCTTGAATGAACCTGCTACGCCGCTTATTACCTGACGCAGTTCCGTTCCCAGCTTGACCTGGAATACCAGCAGCTTATCAGCCTTAGGATGTTTTTCCGCTTTTACGATAGTTCCTACGCGGAAATCTATTTTGTCAAAATCATCGTAAGTTATCTCAGGTTTCAATTGGAGAGGTACGTTTTCCGGTTCTGCAGGCTTGTTCAGCGACTGCAATTCCTCCAGCTCCTTTTCGATATCAAGTCTAGGGAAAATAGGATTTCCTTTTTTAACCTGTTCGCCATCCATCATTTCAAAAGTGAAGGCGTCTTTCCATACCACATCTGCATACCATAATCCCATCTGCTTCCTTATCTCTTTGCTGGTAGTATGCATGAACGGATGAATGAGGATGGATATTATCCTGATGGACTCAGCCAAATTGTGCATAACCGTATCAAGCTCAGCCTTCTTGCTCTCATCTTTTGCCAAAACCCAAGGAGATTTTTCATCGATATACTTATTGGCACGTCTTACCAATATCCAAATTTCCTCAAGAGCCATGTTGAATGCAAATTTGTCCATCTGCTCCTCAACTTTAGAAGCAGCGCCTACAGCTATCCTCTTCAAATCCTCATCTATATCATCGGAAGTGGTCGCCTTAGGAACGGTTCCTCCGCAATACTTTTCTATCATGGAAACCGTCCTGGACACCAGATTGCCAAGGTCGTTGGCCAAATCATAGTTCATGCGCTTAAGCATAACTTCATTGGTAAATACTCCGTCCTGACCAAAAGTATATTCGCGGAGCAAGAAATATTTCAATGCGTCTATGCCGTAACGCTCAATCAATATTACAGGATCAACTACGTCATTGCCTTTGGCAGCTTTGGACTTGGATACCTTCTCTCCGCCGAGAAGCAGCCATCCATGCCCCAGAACCTGCTTAGGCAGCGGCAGACCGGCGCTCATCAGCATAGCAGGCCAGATTATCGAATGGAATCTGACTATTTCTTTGCCTACCAGATGAACGTTGGCAGGCCAATACTTGTTATAAAGTTCCGGATCGTCCGGATAGCCAAGGGCTGTAATATAGTTGGTAAGTGCATCCAGCCATACGTAGATGACATGTTTTTCATCGATAGGCACAGGTATGCCCCAATCAAAGGTGGATCTTGAAATGCAGAGGTCATCCAGGCCCTGTTTTATAAAGGAAATCATCTCATTTCTTCTGCTTTCCGGCTGCAGAAATGAAGGATTAGTCTCGAACAGTTCCAAAAGCTTATCAGCGTATTTTGACAGTTTAAAGAAATACGCCTCTTCCTTAGCAGCAGTTACCGGGCGTCCGCAGTCAGGGCAGCAGCCGTTGACCAGCTGGCTTTCAGTCCAGAAAGATTCGCAAGGAGTACAATAGAGGCCCTCGTATTCGCCTTTATATATGTCGCCGTTTTCATACATCTTCATAAAAATAGCTTGTACTCTTTTCACATGCCTAGGTTCTGTCGTACGGATAAAATCGTCATAGGATATTTCCATAGTTTCCCAAAGCTTTTTAATGCCTTCGACTATTTCATCCACATAAGCCTGAGGTGTTACGCCTTTAGCCTCAGCTAAAGTTTCTATCTTCTGTCCGTGCTCATCGGTACCTGTAAGAAAATGGACATCATAGCCGCACAGTCTTTTAAACCTGGCCATAGCATCAGCCATAACTGTGCAATAAGTATGTCCTATATGCAGATTAGAGCTGGGATAATAAATAGGCGTAGTTATATAATAAGTTTCCTTTTTGTCTGTCATCTTAAAGTATCTCTCCTTCTATTTTAAGCTTCTTTGGATTTTTTTACCAGTTTGTCTAAAACCACCACAGTGGCCACTCCTACAGCCAGGCCGGCGCCGGCAATGGCCAGCAGCTTTTTATTGCCGAGTACCTTTCCACCGTATTTAATTTCTTTCCCTTCTAATATTCCCTTCATCATCGGTAACTTCTCCTTTCAACATAATCAGCTATAAGGCAAGCTGCTTCATCTTCGTCAATATAACTGCTGTCAATGGATAAATTATAATTTCTATAGTCCCCCCATTTTCTTCCGGTATGATAATTATAGTAATTGGCACGAGCCTTATCATAAGAAGATACCTTGTCGTCTGCCTCTCTTTCACTCACACCGTATTTTTCTATAGCTCGTTTTACTCTGTCATCATATTCACCGTAAATAAAAGCATTGGTCACGCCGGGAAAATCTTTAAGCACGTAATCAGCACATCTGCCCACTATGACAGCTTCGCCCTTCTCGCCTATCTCCCTGATTACTTGGAATTGCGCAATAAACATTCTTTCATTGACAGATAACATATTGGCTCCTATTCCTTCACCAAAAGAAGACATTGATGAAAGGCTGTAAGCGAAACTGTTTTTCGCTTTTAGTTCCGACTCTTCCATCAGTTCCTTAGAGAAGCCGCTTTCTTTGGCCGCTATTTCTATTATTTCCTTGTCATAGAACGGAACGTCAAGCTTTTCAGCCAGCAACTTTCCTATTATCCTTCCTCCGCTGCCGTATTCTCTGCTAATGGTTACGAGTTTTTTCATAGATTACACCTCCTCGCAGAAAGCGTCATAAATAGCTCTTACAGCTTTTTCAAAATCTTTATTTTCAACTCCTACTATAATATTCATTTCACTGGACCCTTGTTCAATCATACGTATGTTGACCTTAGCCTCTGCCAACGCGCCGAAAAGTCTGGCTGCTACGCCTGATCTGTATGACATCCTGCGTCCTACAGTGGCTATCAATGAAATGTTTTCAATTACATCTATGCTGTCAGGTCTAAGTCTCGAGCGAAAGGCGTCCAAGACTTCGTCTAATCTATCTCCTATGGATTTGTTGGACATTACGACTGAAACGGTATCTATGCCGCTGGGTAAATGTTCAAAGTTTATATCATAGTCGTCCAATATTCCCAATATTCTTCTCACAAATCCACGTTCGCTGCTCATCATATTTTTATAAAGAGCTACTACAGTAAAGTCCTTGCTTCCTGCAATACCTGTAACTATCCTGCTTTTGGAAGGCGATTCTTCAAAATCAGCTTCTCCTACTATCATAGTGCCGAAATCTTCCGGCGCATTGGTGTTCTTAATATTAATAGGTACATTGGCCATTCTGGCAGGATAAATTGCATCTTCGTGAAGCACGCCTGCTCCCATATAAGAAAGCTCGCGCAACTCTTTATATGAAATCATCTTTATCTGTTTAGGGTTTTTGACTATTCTTGGGTCAGCCATTAAAAATCCTGACACATCAGTCCAGTTTTCATAAACATCTGCTTTTAGTGCTCTAGCCACAAGAGCTCCCGTTATGTCCGAACCTCCTCTGGAGAATGTCTTTATTTTTCCATCAGGCGTTGAACCGTAAAATCCCGGAAGAACGGCTTTCTCATGCTTTAAAAGTTCTTCTCTTAAAGCCTGATCCGTTTCCTCCATCATAATTTTGCCTCTGCTGTCAAATTTTATAAGAGGCGCCGTGTCTACAAAGTCAAATCCCAAGAATGCTGCCGTCAATACAGCGCTCAAAAATTCTCCCCTTGACGCTATATAATCTGCACTGGGATTATGTCTCAGATTTTCCCTTATTTCATCAAAATAGCTAAGTAAATCTACGTCTACGCCTAAGTTGACTTCGACGGCCATAAATCTATCAGCAACAACTTGAAATATCTGGTCATACGGAAGATTATGATCTATATGGGTCTTGCACAGATACAATAAATCTGTAATCTTGTTATCTCCCTCAAATCTTTTGCCGGGAGCCGATACTACTATATATCTTCTATCCGGATCCTGCTCTATTATCTTCTTAGTCTTTGTCAACTGTATTCCGTCAGCAACAGATGAACCTCCGAATTTTGCTACTTTTATGCCCATTTCCAGGTGTTTCCTTCCTCTCAAAAATCTTATGTAACTTGAAACTATATTATATTACAAGACCCTGAAAAATTCAATTAATTTTGGTGATTTAAACAAAAAACAGTCGGCGCTTGCCGACCATTTTTTTTCATTATTTATTTACGCCCGGCTTTTGTCCTAAGCAATGAGCTTGGCTTTTTTCAAGGCCAATACGATAACAGGTATAAGGATTATATGTAATATTATACCAGGGATTGCCTCAAGAACTGCTCCGCCTATGAACATCTGCCATGTAAACGGAGTGCTTACGACTCCTGCGATTATCAACCTCACAACGCCCCATACTACCCTTCCTGCTATCATTGATATGATAAGGGACACATAAATGTTAATGGTTTTTTTCGGAAGAGCTTTGTACAATAACCCTGCTACGAGACCATATGTCAAAAGTTCAAATGCCATAGCCCATCCTGTAGGCATAAGCGGCGGCATGCCGAACAAGAAGTATCTGAGCAGAGGTGCAACAAATCCCACTGCCGAAGCCCATTTCCAGCCGCAAATATAGGCACACAAAAAAATAGGTATATGCATAGGGCAGAGCATATTGCCTATGGTCTGGATCTGTGCCGTAAGAAATGGCAGCAATAGAGCTATAGCCAAGCAGAGGGCTGCCAGCGTTAAATTTTTAATGTTGTGTTTTTCGTTAGTCATTTAAGAGTTCTCCTTTTACAAAAAATAAAAGATACAAGCCATAACTCCTTCTGGAGTGCTTGTACCTTCTGGTATAAATCTTCAGCTTCTGCTGATCTCCTCAATGGTTTCTATAGCGTCGTTTATAAGTTCCGACGTTTTCTTGTCACCGACGCCAACTATTATATTATTACATTTATTGACGGGAATCAAGACTTTTTTTGCGTTGCTTTGTCCTACTGCCGCTGCCATCTGCGGCGTTATCTCCCCCAGCAATGAGTCTGCTATGGCTATTCCTACAGGTCCTACTATTATATCCGCTGTTCGCGCGCATACCACTACGGCGTTTTCTCCTGTAGCTCCGTTATCGGCTCCGGCTTTTAGCATACTGTTTGTGGCTATTATATTAGTACCTACCGCTATAACTTCCGATTCCGGCAATATCTTTTTCACATCTTCCACCAGCTGTTTTCCCAACATACCGCCTTGTCCGTCTATAATTAAGATTTTTTTCATTTATTTTTATTTTCTCTCCCCTTTCCAGCCTTTTTTCTTATGTCTGCCCACAAATCTTCATTTAGCATTAATTGAGCTTCTTTAACATCTGACTCATTATCCAGATCTACTATTTGTGTGGCGCATACATAGCGCTTATACCAGCCTTTTGAAATGCTGCTTACTATGGATTTACTGCATATGGCTGATTTTTGTCTGGCTCTTATCAAATATACCCTTATGACAATGCCTATCTTCATAAGTTTTACTTCGAATACTGCGTCTTTGTGACCTGCACGCTTCAGAGCGCCTCTAATGTCTTTAACTATATCATCACACAAAACTCTCTTTTTTTCAGAATTACATATGATAAGAAAGCCAAATACGAATCCTACGGTAATCACTACAGTAAGCCAGTTAGGGAAAAGCCCATTAATGGCCAAATATATTATTATGGACGGCAAAATGCCCATCCATCTGATTGCTTCCAGAATTTTTATTTTTCTTTCCGACCTTTCCATTTTCACCTCATTGATTCAAAACGACAGGCACAACTGCCGCCTGTCTCTAAGATTTTCTGTCTTTATTTATTATATGCATAAATCCGCTTAGTTGCAATACGAAATACCTGATGTTATAATGATTTACAGGAGGTGTGATTATGAATACAAAAAAGCCATTAAATAAATACTTTGATCATACACTTTTAAAAGCCGACGCTACTCAAGCTCAAATAGAGCAATTATGTCAGGAAGCCTTGAAATATCAATTCTATTCTGTATGTGTCAACGGATGCAACGTGCATAAATGCGCAGATATCCTTAAAGGCTCAGATGTAAAAATAGCTGCGGTCATAGGCTTTCCTCTAGGCGCAGGCACTACTGCTTCAAAAGTTTTTGAAACTGAAGAAGCTTGCAAAGACGGCGCCGGAGAAATAGATATGGTAATAAATATAGGCGCTTTAAAAGATGCGAATTATGATTTAGTGAAAAGCGATATTAAAGCTATAGTAGATGTTGCTGCCAAATATAGCGCAATCGTAAAAGTAATCATCGAGACTTGTCTTTTAACAGATGACGAAAAGATAAAAGCCTGTCAGCTTTCTGAAGAAGCCGGAGCTGCTTTCGTAAAAACGTCTACCGGTTTTTCCACAGGCGGAGCCACAAAAGAAGACGTAGCTTTGATGAAATCTGTAGTCGGAGACAGACTTCAAGTGAAAGCCAGCGGCGGTATCAGAGACTATCAAACCACTATGGAAATGATAAAAGCAGGTGCTGACCGTATAGGCGCCAGCGCTTCTGTCAGCATAGTAGAATCTGAAAATCATTAGCGATTTACAATTTGATAATGTAATGGCTCAAGAGCTGCAAGATGTGATGTCTTGCAGCTCTTGGGCTTAAAGATTATAACTGGCTGTTTCTCCTCTTCTTCCACACAACGCCTCCTGCAGCTGCCGAAGTCATCAGTATTAACAGAAATGCCATCATACCTTCGTCACCGGTCTTAGGAGTTTCTGAAGTCTTGCTGTCATCTCCGGTGTCTGAAGGCTTTTCAGTATCCCCCGGATTCTTGGTATCATCAGAAGTGCCAGGCTGCTGGTTGTCGCCAGGGTTTTCATTATCTCCAGGTTCTTCATTACCTCCCTGATTTTCTTCGGGAACATATTTTACCACGGTATCCGCAAGGGTAATTTCCTGAGTGCATTCTGCATCGGCATAATATTTGCCGCAATATTGGCAATACCAATATTCAATGTTGCCATCAGATTCTTCTGTAGCTGAAACGGCAGGCACATTAATCAGTGACGTATGACCCGGTGTCTCTTTTATCATTTCTTCTGCGAACTTGATCGCCTGGTCATACCTGAGTTCCAGCTCCAATTGATATTGACTGCGCAAAGCTTTATATTCGGCTGAAGGGCTCTCAAGAAGACTGTCTTCTACAGAAAGAATTGCTTCTTGATACCAATCGTACCATGCTGCCAAGACTTCCTTTTCGTCGGCCAGAGCAGATGCGTAATCTCCTCCGTTGTTCTTTGCATAAACTTGATGATTGAGAGTATTTTGCTGCTCAATTTCAAACCTTTCAAGAGCGGCTGTTTTAACCTCGTTCAGTAATTCCGCTGCCAATTCCGGGTTGTCATCGGTCGCATTGGCCATAAGCAGCGCAGCTCCCAAAGAAGTTATTCCTACGTTTTCCATTTCATCCGCGCTGGACATATTCAGAGTGTCAACAGAGGTATGATACGTATAGTCAGAGAAATGCCATGTCAACAGTGCAGGTATGCCTTGAGCAAGGAATCTGCTGTGGTCGCTGCCGCCCTCGTAAGGACATACATCTACTCTGAAAGTGTTGTCATGATGCTCAATTACATTTTGTGTGGCATACATGTAAAGGTCATTAAGGTAGAAACCTTCCTGGAAAAGTCCGTTGATGGATCCGGCTCCCCAAAGGGTATGAGAATCCGGCAATCTTACGAATTCTCCGTCAGAATCTTTAAAAGTTTCATCGTAATAGCTTCCGTCTTCCCATGGAAGGGTATCTAAAGTGTAATTGTATACTGCTGATGGGTCAGGAGTTTTCTCTATTCTCATTACTCCGCCGGTCTTATCAGGATCTTCCCCTGTCATGTCCAGATTAAGCACTGCGACTATATTTTCTTTTTCTGCCGAATGACTATTCATGTAGCACGTAGCCATCTGCATTTCGTCGCCCCACATAAATGTAATAGTCCTCTCAGGTCTTTCTAAAGTGCCGTCATCTATCATCTTTTTCATTTCTGTAGCTATGCCCAAAAGGGTTGCAACGCCTGTAGCGTTATCATTGGAGCTCGGTTCTTGCACATGGGCGCAGAGGAATATCCTTTCTTCCGGTTTTGTGGAGCCTTTTATTTCCGCTAAAGCGATTGCCTGGCCCTTGCTGCCGTAATCATTATCGTTCATGGCGTATGTAGTTCCTATGCTTACGCTGTTGATAACTACAGATTCCTGAGATTTCTCCAAAAGTTCTTTAAGAGCATCATACTGGTCGTTAGAAAATTGCCATTCAACGATAGGCTCTCCTGTTGCTGTCTGCGCTGACGTGGTCGTCAAACTGGCTCCGGAAGCGTATCTGGCTGATCCGTAGAACGGGTCTGTTATGTTTCCGTTTTCGTCTTTAGGTGTATTAACATCATCCAGGCTGGCTTTCGATGCAATCGCTACAGCTCCTGCATTTTGTGCCAAAGTAAATGTACTTCTAAGCGATGAGTCGGAAAGCAGCACTTTTCCCTTAAGTTCTTGAGCAGTATACCCCTCGCTGCAGGTGGTTCCGTTAGTGGTTCCTATATATACTACTTCTCCTGCTGTCTCTTATACACATCTGACGCTGCCGACGAT
>UQEW01000007.1 GCA_900540145.1 uncultured Eubacteriales bacterium | reverse complement strand
TGACATTTTTTCAAGATTTACAAGAAAAAGTCAGCCGAGACTGGATTTCGACGAATTTCGACACGGATTTGGACACTGCCGATGTAATTTTTTTAAAAATCACGATTTTTTTACATCCGCTCATTGCGCACGCCGCATCAAATAATCACGCATGCTTTGGGCATGACCTGTGCATACTGACGGAGGGGATTTGCCTACAATCTGAGGAGCTGCTTCAAATAATTTGAGGCAGCTCCTTTGGTTGCCGGACATACAGGTTGCCGGACATACAGGCTGCCGAACGTACAGGCTGCCTTACGATTAAGGCAGAAGTTATTAAGCCAGCAGTATAAGGATATTTAAAGTCGTCATTCTAAAACCCCTACTATAAAACATAGAGAAAATCTTGCCGGAGCCAAATCTTGTCAGCGCCAAATCTTGTCAGAGGCAAGCCTGCCAGAACCATACATGTAACGCAAACTGATCTAAGCTTGGAGCATGATTAACAACTTTTTTAATTGACTGAGCCTAGTTAAGGCTTTATCATAGAATAAAGCACATATAAATATAAAAAAATTGCCGGAGGGGGAGGCTCCTCGTATATGAAAAAACTGGGGATTGTGTTGGGCGCAGGTGGTATGAGAGGCATAGCCCAAGTAGGATTTTTAAAAGCTCTATATGAGAATGATATAAAGCCGGATTGTATCTCAGGAGCGTCATCCGGAGCGCTTATCGGAGCGATTACAGCTTTAGGGATGGAACCTGAAAAAATATATGCGGAACTGCGTCAGCTGAAAGTCTATAATATACTGGCTGCATTTCCTAACCCTTTCGGTTCAGGAATCTTTTCAACTAAAAGACTGCATAAACGATTGGAAAAATATATCGGTCAAAAAACCTTTGAGCAACTTAACATACCTTTTTGCTGTGTCGCAACAGAACTGGAGAAAGGTGTGCTGCGTGTCTTTGAGTGTAATGACAAAGTCGTTCCGTCAGTGCTGGCTTCTTGCTGTATACCGGCAATATTTAAACCTGAGATTATAGATGGAATCCAATATGTGGACGGAGGCTTGCTAGCCAGATTACCTATAGATGCTATAAAAAGATTTGAACCGGATGTGATAATTGCTGTGGACACAGGGTATGTAAAAAC
Organism: uncultured Eubacteriales bacterium; assembly: GCA_900540145.1. Lineage (GTDB taxonomy): Bacteria > Bacillota > Clostridia > Peptostreptococcales > Anaerovoracaceae > Fimisoma. The sequence goes on along the minus strand of UQEW01000007.1, from coordinate 44,569 downwards.
CAAGGAACGGAGATTCGGGAATTTCATAGGTGTTTTGTGGCAGATGTATGAAATTATGAGCAGCGATGGAGCTGATGAAAAGATAAAAAAACAAGGCCCTGATTTGATAATTTGCCCTGAAATAGAAAATATGACTCTTTATGATATGAAAGCAAGGGATTATGCGTATCAAAAAGGGTATGAAGCAGGCTTGAAGAATATAGAGAAGATAAAAAAGCTTCTCGAGTAAACAATGCGGAAAGGAGGACAAAGATGCATATACCGGCGTTGATTTCCGATTTGGCTGTAATGTTGATTACTGCCGGAGTAATAACCATAATTTTTAAAAAGATTAATCAGCCTTTGGTGCTTGGATATATATTGGCAGGCTTTCTTTTGAGCACTTATTTTCCTTTCTTTCCGACTGTAGTTGATACAGATACTATTGAAACGTGGAGCGAGATAGGAATAATTTTCTTGATGTTCCATTTAGGGCTTGAGTTTAATTTACATAAATTGGCCAGCGTTGGCAATACCGCCATTATAACGGCAATAGTCGAGGTTACGGGCATATTGGTATTGGGATTTGGCGCCGGAAGGCTGCTGGGATTCAGTGTCATGGACAGCATATTCCTTGGCGGCATGCTTTCCATGAGTTCTACTACCATAATCATCAAAGCCTTTGAAGAACTGGACTTAAAAAAGAAGAAGTTTACGGAATTGGTCTTTGGAACGCTGGTCATTGAGGATATTGTGGGAATATTCATGATGGTAATTCTTTCTACCATATCTGTGAGCCAGAATGTGTCAGGCGGCGAGGTGTTTGCCAGCCTTTCCATAATGATATTGTATTTGGTAGTGTGGCTGGTGCTGGGCATATATCTATTGCCTACGTTTTTGAACAAGACCATAAAACTTATGAACGACGAGATGCTGCTTATAGTATCGCTGGGGTTGTGCTTTGGCATGGTAATACTGGCTGATGCGCTGGGATTTTCTTCTGCACTGGGAGCTTTCCTGGCAGGTTCTCTCTTGGCGGGGACTGTACATGTGGAAAGGATAGAGCATTTAACCAAAGGCGTAAAAGACCTTTTCGGAGCGATTTTTTTCCTTTCGGTAGGCATGCTGGTAAATCCTCAAACTCTTGTGGATTATGCGCTGCCTATAGTGGTCATCACTTTAGTTACCATAGTCGGAAAATTGTTTTTTTCCTCTTTGGGAGTGCTTCTGTCAGGGCAGACTCTTGAGAACTCTATAATGTGCGGCTTTTCTCTGGCTCAGATAGGCGAATTTGCTTTCATTATAGCCAGCTTGGGCATGAGCTTAGGTGTAACGGGAGATTATCTTTATCCTATAGTAGTATCGGTTTCTGTCATAACTACTTTTACGACGCCGTTTTTTATAAAAAGTGCGCCTAAAGCAGCAGCGGCTTTGGAAAGACGGCTGCCTGACAAGCTTGTAAGTAAATTGAACAGATATACTTCGGAAGACCAGACAGATTCGGAAAAAGATAAAGAGTGGATATTATATATTAAAAAATTCTTCTTCAGAATCGTCGTATTCGGCGGCTTGATGCTTGTAATCGTCATATTCGGAATACGCATACTGGCACCTTTCTTGAAAAATTATATGCCGGATACTGCTGCCAATATTATTACATGCATTGTGGTCTACGCAGGCATGGCATTGTTTGTCGGACCGCTGATGAATAAACACAACAACTTGTTTACTTCCCTTTGGCTGAAACAGAATTCCTTCAGGCTGCCTCTTCTGGTTTTCAGCCTGGTAAAGGTTTCTATCGTAGCCATAATTGCTATGATACCGTTGGGACAGCTTTTCCATATCAATGCTGCCTGGCTGGGGATAATAGTAGTAGCTGTGGTGATTTTTATAGCATGGACCGATTTGCTTACCACGTGGTATCTCCAGTTACAGACCCGTTTCCTGAGAAACTTTAACGAGAGGCTTTTGTCAAAGGAAGAAGCAAAGGGCGGCAAACAAAAGTGGATATACGATACTTTGAGAATCATATCTTTCTATGTTCCTGCCGATTCAGATCTGGTGAAAAAAACCATAGGCAAGCTGGAGCTTGGAAAAAGATACAACGTGTATGTTGTGAAGATAAGAAGGGGAGAGCACAGATATATCTTGCCTAGGGAGAACATGCCTATTCATAGCGGTGATAAGGTATATGTAATAGGGGAAGAAAAAGCCATTTTGAACTTTTATAAGCTTATAGATTCAGAGCCTTGCAAGAGAATGAGAACTTTAAGGCAGTTTATGGATAACGATTACCCAGAGATAGAGACCTCTCTGTCTATATGCGCCGTAAAGGTTACTGGTGATGAAGATTTCGCAGGCAAGACCATAAAGAACTGCAATATCAGAAGGAACTGGAACTGTATGATCATCGGCTTGCAAAAAGAAGGATTTCCTGTGGTCATGCCTAATGCCAACATGTTGATTTCCAAAGACGACATCATGTGGGTAGTGGGAGCAAACAACTATGTCGGCAGGCTGGCGGCCCAGTATTTTGAAGAGGAAAAATAATTTTTAATAATTTCAAAAAAACTATTGACAATTGAGCGAATATTCAACTATACTATAAACAGTTGAATAAATGCTCAATTGTTTTTGATTTTATGGAGGAGTAAAATGAAAAAGACTTATTTATTAGAAGGACTTTGCTGTGCTAACTGTGCTGCTAAAATAGAGAGAGGAGTGGCAGATATCGATGGAGTGACAGACGCCAGTGTTAATTTTCTTACCACAAAGCTTACCTTTGAAGGAGAAGACAGCAAGATAGATGATATAGTTAAAAAGGCTAAGAAGATAGTTAAAAAGATTGAACCTGATGTTGAAATCAAGGAACTGTAATTCAGCATTGGTTAGATTTTGCAGAAGGGGAAACAAGGTGGCATAAAATGAAAAAACGTCTTATAAGAATAATAATCGGTGCAATATTGTTCGCAACTGCTATATTTTTGCCTGAAAGCCCTGCATACCTCGGTTTGATAGGGTTTTTGGCAGCGTATACAGTAGTTGGATATAAAGTCATTTGGAAAGCTGCGAGAGGCATCTTGAGGGGACAGATGCTGGATGAGAATTTTTTGATGTCGGTGGCATCTATAGGAGCTTTTTTCATCGGAGAATATCCTGAAGCAGTGGCAGTCATGCTGTTTTATCAGATAGGAGAGCTTTTCGAAGATTATGCTGTAGGAAAGTCGCGAAAATCTATAACACAGCTTATGGATATTAAGCCGGATGTGGCAAATCTTAAAACAGATGATGGATTTAAAGAGGTTTCGCCCACTCAAGTTCAGCCGGGAGACTTTATTCTTATAAGACCGGGCGAAAAAGTCCCCCTTGACGGAATAATAAGAGAAGGCGAATCTTCTCTTGATACTGCAGCGCTGACAGGGGAATCGCTGCCTAGAGATGTAGGCTGCGGAGATGAGGTCCTCAGCGGGTGTGTTAACATGCGAGGAGTACTTACAGTAGAAGTAACTAAACATTTTGGAGAGTCTACCGTAAGCAAGATTTTAGATTTGGTAGAGAATGCTGCCAATAAAAAATCCAAGACAGAAAGTTTCATAAGCAGATTTGCAGCTGTATATACCCCTATCGTGGTGGGAGCCGCAGTGCTGCTGGCTTTACTTCCGCCGCTTTTGATAGATGGCGCCGTATGGAGCGACTGGATAAAAAGAGCTCTCAACTTCCTTGTCGTTTCTTGTCCTTGCGCGCTGGTGATATCGGTGCCTCTGAGCTTCTTCGGAGGGATAGGCGGAGCATCAAAAGCAGGAGTGCTGGTAAAAGGCAGCAATTATCTTGAAGCCATGTCAAAAGCTGAATATATAGTGATGGACAAAACGGGAACATTGACAGAGGGAAAATTTCACGTAGAAAAGATATGGGCTGAAGAAGGCTTTGAAGAAAATCAGCTTTTGGAATATGCTGCGCTTGCTGAATGCTATTCCAATCATCCTATTTCTCAATCTCTGAGAGAAGCATACGGAAAAGAAATAGATAGCGGAGATGTATGCGATGTTTCTGAACTGGCGGGAAAAGGCGTAAAAGCTGTCGTTAAAGGACATAAGGTTGCTGCCGGTAATAAGAAACTTATGGAAGAAGAAACGGGTCATAAAGGGGAATTTGAAATATATAAAGGCAGTACTCAAGTATTGATAGCTATAGATGGCGTCTATGGCGGATGTATACTCTTGGCAGATAAATTGAAAGATGATTCACAAGAGGCCATATCACAGCTTAAAGCCGGCGGAATAAAAACCGTCATGCTCACAGGTGATGGAAAAGAGGCAGGAGAAAAAGCGGCATTGCAGCTGGGAATCGATAAGGTTTATACAAGATTGCTTCCTGCAGATAAGGTTAGAATCGTTGAAGAACTTATGGAAAACAAATCTGACAAAGGCAAACTGGTATTTGTCGGCGATGGAATTAATGATGCTCCGGTTTTAGCAAGAGCAGACGTAGGAGTTGCAATGGGTGGCCTTGGGTCTGACGCAGCTATCGAAGCAGCGGATATGGTCATAATGAATGACCAGCCATCTAAACTTGCTCAGGTAATAAGAATATCCAGGAAGACGATGACCATCGTAAGAGAAAACATCGTTTTTGCTCTGGGAATAAAAGCTTTGGTATTGATATTAAGCGCTTTAGGGCTTGTAGGCCTTTGGGCGGCGGTCTTTGCGGACGTGGGCGTTTCTGTGATAGCTATAATAAATGCTTTGAGATGTCTTAATATAAGATTCGCAACAAGTAAATAAAACTTTCACTAAATCGACAAAAAACCCCCTTGACTAAGGGGTTTTTTATTACTATAATTGTTGAACATACAACAGTTTGACATATGACAAAAATCAAACAAAGGTGATGTGAAATGAAAGAAAGACATGATATCGGAAAACAATTAGGAATTTTAACTCACTTGATAAAAAGAAATCTTGAAAAAAATATACATAGTGAGTTGATGAAAATTTCCACAGCAAATGGATATATTTTGTTTTATCTGCACGATAATAAAAACAGAGATGTGTTTCAACGCGACTTCGAAGAAAATTTTGGAATAACCAGGTCGACTGCTTCCAAAATCCTTTCTCTGATGGAAGCTAAAGAGCTGGTGGCAAGAAAGGGCGTTACAGGTGACGCCAGGCTGAAAAAAATCATAATAACAGAGAAAGGAGAGGAAATGCGAAAAAATATGATTGCAGAAAAAAATAAAATGGAGAAAAAACTTACAGCAGGATTTTCTCCTGAAGAGATAGAACAGCTTTATACATATTTAGAGCGTATGAAAGACAATATGAAGAAATGACCAATAATAAAAGGAGGTATACGCAAGCAAGATGGTTAAGAAATTAGCGAAACATATAAGAGAGTATAAAAAATACGCTATTCTCACACCTATACTTGTATTGGGTGAGGTTATTTTGGAAATTTTGATTCCATTGATAATGGCGGAACTCATCGACCAAGGTATAGATGGCGGTTCAATGCCGGAAATAATTAAATACGGTATTGCCCTTTTAATTTCAGCAGCGGTTGCGTTGGCGCTGGGGGTAGGTGCCGGAAAAACTTCTGCAGTGGCCGCGGCAGGGTTTGCCAAAAATTTGAGAGGAGACATGTATGACCATGTACAAGAATTTTCTTTCTCGAATATAGATAAGTTTTCGACAGCCAGCATAGTAACCAGGCTGACTACAGACATTACCAACGTACAGATGGCTTTCCAAATGCTTATCAGAATAGCAACGAGGGCTCCAGGCATGCTGGTATTTGCGCTTATCGCATCTTTTCGTATCGATGCCGAGCTTTCTCTTATTTTTCTATGTGTTATGCCTTTGCTGCTTCTTGGTTTGGGCATAATGATAAAAGCAGTACATCCGATATTTAATCGTGTTTTTAAGACATATGATAAATTAAATAACGTAGTCCAGGAAAATTTAAGCGGTATAAGAGTTGTAAAATCCTTTAACCGCCAGGACCATGAGATAGAAAAGTTTGGAAACACATCACAAAAAATATATTTGGACTTTTCTAAAGCAGAGAAAATAATGGCATTTATTAATCCTCTTATGCAATTCTGCATGTATTTGACCATGCTGCTGATATCCTGGTTCGGAGCAAGGGCTATAGTATCCAGCGGCAATAATCCCGATATCGGACTTTCTACAGGAGAGCTTATCAGTTTGATAACTTATTCTATGCAAATACTTATGAGTTTGATGATGATATCCATGATCTTCGTTATGCTGACCATGGCCAGGGCTTCGGGAGAACGTATTGTGGAATTGCTTGACGAAGAAAGCAATCTGCATGATCCGGAAAATCCTATATATGAAGTACAAGACGGGTCCATTGACTTTGACCATGTGCATTTCAGCTATGGAAAATCCAAAGATAAAGAGGTGCTGGACGACATTGATTTGCATATAAAAAGCGGTCAGACAGTAGGAATAATAGGTGCTACCGGTTCAGCTAAATCCAGCTTGGTGCAACTTATCCCCAGACTTTACGATGTAAGCAAAGGCTCTGTTAAGGTCGGCGGGAAAGATGTAAGGGAGTATCATGTTGAAAGCCTGAGAAATCAGGTGGCTATGGTGCTTCAGAAAAATACTTTGTTTTCCGGTTCTATAGCTGAAAACTTAAGATGGGGTAATGAACACGCTACTGATGAAGAACTTCGCCATGCCTGCAAATTGGCATGTGCCGATGAGTTTATAAACGGCTTTGAAGACGGTTATGACACATATATCGAACAGGGAGGCACCAACGTATCAGGAGGACAAAAGCAAAGATTATGCATAGCAAGGGCTTTGCTTAAAAAGCCTAAGATACTTATACTTGATGATTCGACCAGTGCGGTAGACATGAAGACTGACGCTATGATAAGGCAAGCATTCCGTGATGAGATACCAAATACTACCAAGATCATCATCGCACAGAGAGTAGCATCTGTTCAGGATGCTGATCAGATTATCGTATTGGATGACGGCAAGATTGCAGACGTGGGAAGCCACGATGAGCTGATGGAAAGAAGCGAGATTTATAGAGAAGTATATGAATCTCAGAACAAAGGAGGTGGACTCAGTGAGCAATAATGAAACGCGAAAAATGCCTATGGGGAGGCAAAAAGGATTCGGAGCAGTTCCTGATGGTCAGAGATTCAAGCCGGGAACTATAAAGAGGCTCATGTCATACCTGGAGAAACATCGCTTTAAACTGGTGGTAGTAGTCGTATGCATATTGATAAGCTCTGCCGCCAGCGTTGCTTCATCTCTGTTCCTGCAGACATTGATAGATGATTATATAAGCCCGCTGCTTATGGAAGCGTCGCCGGTATTTGGAGGGCTTTTAAGGATAATAGGAACCATGGCGGCAGTGTTTCTTGCCGGAGTGTTTGCATCTCTGTTTTATTCCAGGACAATGGCCATTATGGCTCAGAGCGTACTCAAAGAAATAAGGGATGAAATGTTTACCAAGATGCAAGGATTGCCTATCAAATATTTTGACACACATACCCACGGCGATATAATGAGTTATTACACCAATGACGCTGATACTTTGAGACAGATGATATCTCAGAGCTTACCTAACTTGTTTTCGTCAGTGGTGTCCATGATAGCTGTGTTTATTTCGATGGTTCATTTGAGCATTTGGCTGACATTGATAGTTTTAGTATTTACTGCATTAATTCTGTTAGTCGTAAAAAAGATTGCCTCCAAGAGCGGCAAATACTTTATGAAACAACAGAGAAGCATAGGCGACGTCAACGGCTATATAGAGGAAATGATAAATGGACAGAAGGTTGTGAAAGTCTTTTGTTATGAAGAAAAGGCTAAAGAAAGATTCAGTGTTAAAAATGAAAACTTGGGAGAAACGGCAGCTATTGCCAACACGCTGGCCAATGTTCTGATGCCTGCGACCAATAACTTGGGTTTTGTGCTTTACGTGGTCATAGCTGTGGTAGGCGGAGCCCTGGGAATTGCAGGAGTTACAAATTTATCCATAGGCGGAGAAGAAGTGTTGACGCTTGGTACTATTGCTTCCTTTCTTACTCTTTCAAGAAACTTCATAAATCCTATAGCGCAGGTTTCCCAACAGCTGAATTCGGTCATTATGGCTATGGCGGGAGCCTCGAGAATATTTGAGCTGCTGGATGAAAAACCTGAAGAGGACAACGGTACCGTTACGCTGGTCAATGCTTGTCATGGCCCTGACGGAGAACTTGAGGAATGTGAGAAGAGAACAGGTCATTGGGCTTGGAAAGATGGCGACAAACTGATTCCGATGCAGGGAAGGATTGACTTGAATGATGTCGACTTTGGATATACTGATGACGAATTGGTTCTTCATGACATTTGTATATATGCAGAGCCGGGTCAGAAGGTTGCCCTTGTAGGAGCTACAGGCGCCGGCAAAACGACCATAACTAATCTTATAAACAGGTTTTATGATATAGCCGATGGAAAGATAAAATACGATGGTATAAATATAAACAGAATAAAGAAATATGATTTGCGCCGTTCCCTGGGTGTGGTACTGCAGGATGTAAATCTGTTTACAGGTACTGTGATGGAAAACATCAGATATGGACGTTTGGATGCTACTGATGAAGAATGCATAGCAGCAGCAAAGCTGGCCAACGCCGACGGTTTCATAAGGATGCTGCCTGATGGTTATGATACAGTATTGGAAGGCGACGGAAGCGGACTTTCGCAGGGACAGAGGCAGCTGATCTCTATCGCTCGCGCCGCAGTAGCAGACCCTCCGGTAATGATATTGGATGAGGCTACATCGTCTATAGATACCAGGACTGAGTCTATAGTGCAAAAAGGTATGGATAATTTAATGCATGGCAGGACAGTATTTGTGATAGCACATCGTTTATCTACCATACAAAATTCTGATGTAATCATGGTTATGGATCACGGTCATATAATCGAAAGAGGAAATCATGAACAGCTTCTTGAGAAAAAAGGCCGTTATTATCAGCTTTATACGGGGGCTTTTGAGTTAGAATAATATTTTACATGTAAAGAAAATTTTCTGCTAACATTTTGTATATGTTTTCTAGAAGCAAGTTAAATGCGAAAAAAAGTCACTTCGAATTTTGGCATAAATTTTGCGTATAGTTAATTTTGTAATTATTTTTTATTTCCAAACTTTAAGGTAGGAGGAGAAAAATGTCAAGCAAGAAAAAGAGTGCGCTTGAAGGCGGTGAATTTAGAAAAGAGATATCCGTCTTCAGCGGCGTAAGTATCGTAGCTGGCATAATGGTAGGCTCAGGTATTTTCTATCTGGGTTCATACGTTTTGCAGAGAGCAAATTACGATACCGGTACAGCATTGATGTGCTGGATCATTGGTGGTGTTATAAGTTTGCTGGGTGCGCTTTGCGTATCTGAATTGGGTTCATCAAGACCTAGAGCAGGTGGACTTACAGCTTATCTGACTGAGGTATATCACCCTGTAATAGGATATATGTATGGATTCAGCCAGTGGCTGCTGGCAAGTCCTGGCTCTATAGCTGCTGTTGCTATAGCTATACCTACGGCGCTGGTTGATTTCTTCCCGGGTATGACTGATGGAAATATCAAGGCGATAGCTGTCGTATTGGTTATTCTGTTTACGGTTTACAACATTCTCGGAGTAAAGGAAGCTGCCATATTCGCTAACATTTCATTTATCGCTAAGATAATACCTATGGTAGTAATCTTGGTGGCCGCTATCTTTGTAGGCAATCATATGCCTGATATGAGTCCTGTTCCTGTTGATGAAAACGGTGAAACTCTCAGCTTTGGCGGAGGACTCAGCGTAGTATGCTTCGCTGTGCTGGCAACCTTGTGGGCTTACGAAGGTTGGTCCAACGTAGCCAACATGGGTGAAGAAATGAAGAATCCTAAGAGAAGCCTTCCTCTGGCGCTCACTATAGGTGTTGCTGCAGTTGCTGTTCTTTATTTCTTATTCAACTTCGCTATTTACAGAGTTATACCTGTAGAAGAAGCAAAAACCATGATAGAAAATGAGCAGCTTTATCTGGGTACTGAAGTAGCTGAGAGAATGTTCGGAACAGCTGGAAGCATTCTGGTTGTAGTGACTATGCTCTTTGCTATGCTCAGTTCATTAAACGGTCAGGTACTTGCGTTTGCCAGAATCGGTTATGCCATGGCTGCGGAAGGTCACTTCTTCAAAGCACAGGGCTATCTGTCCAAGAGAGGCGTACCTGCTATTTCATTGATTACACAGTGCGTACTGTCATGCATTTTGATCTTGTTGCAGAGCCTTGATGAATTAACAACTTTGGTAGTATTCATGGGAATGATAGGTACTGTACTTGGTGTAGCCGGCGTATTGGTAAACAGATACAGATTCCCTGAGTTAGAGAAACCTTATAAGGTTCCGGGAGGCCCTGTGGTAGTTGTTATCACTACTATCATATTTATCGCTTTGATGATCAATAACTTCATCGAAGACCCTCTCATGTCAGTTCTCGGATTGATAATCGTACCTGCGGTAGGTTCAGTAATATACATCTACTATGGCAGAAAAGAAAAAGCAGAAAAGGCAGCATCTCAGAAATAGTACAATATAGAAAAACTCTATTGATGCCTTACATAGAAAAGCCCTCTTTAGCTGATCAGTTTAAAGAGGGCTTTTCAGCTATTTAGGTACAAAATTAATCCAATTTGACCGTAAGCGCCTCATATGCTAAAATAAATACAATTTTCCAATGAGGAGAGCTGTTATGGGAATCACCAGGTATGCAGAGCAGATATTGAATATATATAATTATTACGATGGCGTTATAGTAGCAGACAGACGAGGCATTGTAGAGTATTATTACAATAGCCGCAAGGATATTAATACTCTCAGCGACAGTGAAATGCTGGGGAAAAGTCTGTTTGAGATATATCCCGGTGTGACTGAAGAAAACAGTTCAATGATGGAAGTAATACGTACCGGCAGGCCTCTTATAAACAAGGTTCAAAAGCTGATAAACTATAAGGGTGAAGCTTACGAGGGCATTTTCAGTACCTTTCCTGTTTGGGAACATAAAAGAATCATAGGCGCTGTGGAGATTTTTCTCTATATGCAAAACAGAGACGCACATCTCAATTTGTTTGCCATAGATTCAGAACTTACAAAGGCAGGACAGTCGAAGGCGGTAAAACGCATAGTTTCCGCGTCAAAACAGATGGAGGAATTAAAAAAAAGAATAGTTAAAACATCACAGACCGATTCTAATGTTTTGTTATATGGAGAGACTGGAACAGGAAAAGAACTGGCAGCTCACGCCATACACGACAGCAGTAAGAGAGCCAACATGAGATTCATTTCTCAAAATTGTGCAGCGATTCCTGAAAATCTGCTGGAAAGTATCCTTTTCGGAACTGTGAGAGGAGGCTTTACCAATGCGGAAAACCGCATGGGATTGTTTGAAGCCGCCAACAGAGGGACTCTTTTCTTAGATGAAATAAATTCGATGGATACCGGCTTTCAGGCTAAGTTACTTAAAGCTATAGAAGAGCAGAAGATAACGCGAATAGGCGGAACGGAGCAAATCCCGGTAGACGTCAGAATAATAGCAGCCACCAATGTGGACCCGATGGTCAGCGTTGCCAATGGAAATTTGAGAGAAGACTTATATTATCGGCTTAAAGTGGTACAGCTAGAGATACCTCCGCTTAGAGAGCGAAAAGAGGATATTATGCCGCTTGTCGACTATTATATTAAATTCTTTAATGAAAACATGATGAAAGAAATAAAGGGAGTAACTGAAAATGTAAAAAATGCCTTTTTAAATTACAACTGGCCCGGCAATGTAAGAGAGTTGCGCAATATGATAGAAAGCGGATTTAACCTTTGTGAAAGTGAATATATAGACTTGAAGGATATAGACAGCGATTCTCTTTTGCGGCATAACGACAGCAATGACCTTCAAATCGATAGAGAAGAGGCGCAGAGCCTGAAAGAAAAACTTCAAAGATATGAAAGCTATATCATAAAAGAGGCTGTCAATCAGTGCGGCAGTCAGGTGAAGGCTGCAAATCGGCTTGGGATAAGTCGTCAGACGTTGAATAATAAGATAAAAGCTTTGCATATAACCGGTATAGATATCAAGGAGTGAGAAATGCTTAAGCTTAGAGAAAACGCCATAGAGCTGTTAAATTCACATAACTATTTTGATAATGCCATAATATTTGATAAAAACGCGGTTGCAGTATATTACGACGGGGGCGGACCTGACGGGTTGTTCAGCAAAGAAGAGATAATAGGCAAACATATAAAAGAAATATATCCGGAGCTTGCTCTTGAAAAAAGCGTTATCATTAAGGCCATTACCGAGGGTATTCCGACCTATAACATGCAAGAGAAAATACGTGTAATCGGCGGAAAAGAGGTAAGCCATGTAATAACTGTATTACCTATAGTAGAAGACGAAGAAATAACCGGAGCTGTAGAAGTGTCTATGAATACGTCTTTTGACCCAAGACGTAATATATATATAACTCCTGAGGCAGGCCGACGAAACAGAAAATTATTTTGTCTTGACGATATAATTTCCCAGTGCGCCTCTATGGATAAAGTAAAAGAAAAGATAAAGAAAGTATCAAGGACTGATTCACCGGTGTTGATATATGGCAAAACCGGAACAGGCAAAGAGATGGTGGCCGAGGCAATTCATACAGATGGGAAGCGAAAAAACAAGCCTTTTATTTCTCAAAACTGTGCCGCAATCCCAGCGAATTTGTTGGAAAGCATGCTTTTCGGTACTGTAAGAGGAAGTTTTACAGGAGCTGAGGATAAAAAGGGGCTTTTGGAAAGCGCGGATGGAGGAACCATATTTCTGGATGAAATAAATAATATGGATATCTCTTTGCAGGCAAAGATACTTAAGGCTATAGAAGAGCAGAAGATTACAAGAGTAGGTGATTTTGAGCAGAGAAATATCAATGTCAGGATAATAGCGGCGACCAATGAAGAACCATTGGAATTAGTTAAGCGCCAAAATTTAAGGGAGGATCTTTACTATAGACTCAGAGTAGTACAGATTAATCTGCCTACATTGGAAGAACGAAAGGGAGATATTCCTGTGCTGATAGAATATTTTATATCAAAATATAATCAGCTTATGCATAAAAACATTCAGGGCGTAGATGAGGAGATGATGAAAACTTTATGTACTAGAAAATGGAGCGGAAATGTAAGAGAACTGGAAAATACCATAGAAGGTGCTTTTAATTTCGCGGAGGGAGCATATTTAACATTAGATGATATTTCATGGTACAAAAAAGAAAAGACAAAAGAAGAACATGAAAATTATGAAGTATTCCGCATGGATGATGGGAAAAATCTCAAAACACTTCTTTCGGAATACGAGTATAAACTTATACAGCAGGCTTTAGAAAAGAATGCTGACTTACGCCGTGTGGCAGAACAGCTGGGTTTAACCAGACAGAATTTAAATCATAAATTAAAACAATATAATTTTGAAAATAAATTTTACATGGATAAAAAATTTTAGACATATATTATTGACAAAAGGTAGAAGCGACTTTTTAAAACCATAAGCAAACACTGGAAAATCAACGTAAATTAAAAAAAGTAAGGTCTTGTTTTTTTAGAAACAAGGCCTTTTTCTGTTGGCATGGTAATTGCGTATAGAATAAGAAGAAGATTTAGATAAAAAGATTCAGAAAGGGAGGACGGAACATGGAACTTATTTTATATAACGGAAAGATAAAGACAGACGACGGCGATGTTTCAGCAGTAGCATGCGACGGTGGCGTTTTTACAGCCATGGGCAGCGACGAGGACATCCTGGCTCTTAAGACTGACGATACCAAGCTGGTAGACTTGGAAGGGAAAAGAGTGCTCCCGGGGTTTGATGACAGCCATCAGCATTTCCTCGATGAAGGATATTCATTTAGAAGATTGGACTTAAGACCTGCAAAATCCATCGACGACGTTATAGCCATGGGAAAGGCCTTTATAAAAGAAAGAAATATTTCCGGAGACAAGTGGATGGAGGCAAACAACTGGAACCAAGAAGATTGGACAGAAAAACGCCTTCCGACAAGGCATGACTTGGACAAGATAAGTACAGAAATTCCTATAGCAGCGACACGTGTGTGCGGCCATATAGTTTCTGTTAACAGCAAAGCTCTTGAAATCATGGGATTTACAAAAGATACTCCTCAGCCTGACGATGGAAGCCGCTTTGATTTGGAAGAAGACGGAGAGCCTAACGGAGTTCTGCATGAATTGTATCATGTAGTAAAGGATCATATCCCATATCCTAGTGTGGCAGATATAAAAGAAATGCTCAAGCTGGTAGCAGCTGAAGCCAGCAGTAAGGGACTCACCCGAGTACAGTCAGACGACCTTGCTGTAATACCTACAAGAGATTTTTCCGATGTAATTCAGGCATTTATGGAACTTACAGAGGAACATGCCCTGCCTGTCAGAGTGTCGGAACAATGCTATAGACAGGATATGAAAGAAATGAACGAGTTCTATGAGAGGGGCTACCATATGGGATATGGCAACGATTATTATCGTATGAGCTGCATTAAAATTGTTGCCGATGGTTCTCTTGGAGGCAGAACTGCATGGATGCTGGATGACTATTCAGACGAGCCCGGTCAGAAGGGACTTCAGATATATAAAGATAATAAAGAGATTTTCGACATGGTGGAATGCGCCCATATACATCACATGCCGGTAGCAGTTCATTGTATAGGAGACGCAGCAGCTACGCAGGTAGTCGACGCTATAGAAAACGCAATGAAAAAACACCCTGATATTAAGCTGCGTCATGGAATAGTACATGCTCAGACACTTAATGAGGACCTTTGCCGCAGGATGAAAGAGTTGGATATACAAGCATTCATTCAGCCTGTTTTCATTCAATCTGATATGGAAATGGCAGAAGATAGACTGGGCGAGCGTATAAAATACAGCTATAACTGGAGAACCCTTGCCGATCTCGGAATTCATCTTTCCATGGGTACGGATTGTCCTGTAGAGGATATGAATCCAATTGCCAATATATATTCAGCAGTTACAAGGAAGAGTATAGCTCATCCTGAACTTCCTGCATGGCATCCTGAAGAAGCTCTTACATTGGATGAAGCCATCAGATTTTATACAGAAGCATCTGCATATGCTTCTGGGGATGAAGATAGAAAAGGAAAGATAAAAAAAGGATATCTGGCTGATATGACTGTTCTTGACAGAGACATTTATGCTGTCCCTGTAGAAGAAATAAAAGATATAAAAGTTGCGATGACTGTAGTTGGCGGGCAGATTACTTATAGCGCGTAACATGCAGCATCAAAGCAATTTATCATAAAAGCGATTAATCAAAGGAGGATTTTATGACGGAAGAAAGAAGAGATATTGACGCGCTTGCAGGAGAAAGATGGTTTCCTAAAGAATCAACCATAATAGATGATATGAGAGAACTTTGGGGAGACTGGGGCGTATGTTCAGAAGTAGATGATTTGAAAGCCGTTCTCATGCGCCGTCCAGGTAAGGAAATAGATAATTTTGATTGGCAGGCAGCACGTTTTAAGGCTCCTATAGACCCTGAAAGATTTCGCGCCCAGCACGATGCTCTTGCTCAAATATACAGAGACCACGGTGTAACTGTTCACTACATAGAGGAGCAGAGAGAAGATAAGCCAAACGCGCTTTTCTGCCGCGATTTGGTGCTGATGACTCCGGAAGGAGCCATAGTAACAAGACCGGCTATGGAAGCAAGAAGAGGTGAAGAAAGATATGCGGCTAAAAAATTGGCTGACCTGGGAGTTCCTATCATTAGAACCATCTGTGGAGACGCTACTTTTGAAGGCGCTATGGTAATGTGGGTAGACAGGCATACGGCCATACTGGCATGCGGAGTAAGAACCAACAAATCCGGATATGAGATGGTAGAAAGTGAACTTAAGAGAATGGGCGTTGATGTTTATCCTATGCAGATACCATACGGTCATGCCCACATAGACGGAAACCTCAACTTGGCCAGCCATGATGTGGCAATGATTCATGCGGCTCAGGTCCCTTATGATATATGCGATATGCTTAAGAAAAAAGGCTATAAGCTTCTTGAATGTCCTTCGAGGAATGAGGCCAAGGAAAGCTTCGCCATTAACTTTGTGGCTATTAAGCCAGGCTTGATAGTAATGCCTGCCGGCAATCCGCGCAGCCAGGAACTTTTAGAGAAGAACGGAATAAAAGTTATTCCGGTAGAATTTGATGAAATCATGAAAGGTTTTGGCGCGATTCATTGTTGTACTGCTTTCTTAAAGAGGGGGTAAGAAAATGAAAAAAATTTTTGTTAACGGAAAAATAAGAACTATAGACGCTGATAACAGAATGTTTGAAGCGATGGCTATTGAGGATGGCAAGATAACAGCTCTGGGAACGACAGATGAAATAATGGAAATGGCAGGAGACTGCCAGGTCGTAGATCTGGGCGGAAAAGATGTGCTTCCAGGCTTCATAGATTCTCACATCCATCTGCTGGATCATGCAATCTTTGAGAAAAAGACTGCACTTTTAGGCAGTGCCAGAACAGCAGACGAAATGGTAGAAATTACAAAACAATACATAAAAGACAATAACATACCTGATGGGGAATGGGTTACAGGCTTTGGATGGGATCAGGAAGTCTTTCCGGGCGGAGAGTTTCCTACAGTAAAGGATCTTGACAAGATTTCGGATACTCATCCTATAATGCTCACAAGACGCTGCGGAACCATATGCGCTGCCAACTCTATGGCTATGAAAATCGCGGGCATAGATAAGAACACCCCGGATCCTCAAGGCGGTGAGCTGGTGCGTTTTGAGGATGGAAGCCCTACAGGTGTAATGCTCGAAAGCGCCATGAGTTTAATCGGCGATTGTGTGCCGAAGATTGCCGATAAGCTGCAGATTAAAGATTTGCTTCAATTTTCTTTCAGCGAAATGGTTAAGAACGGCATAACAGTATGTCATACAGAGGATTTCTATTCTGTTGGAGATAAAAGAGCTCTGTGGGAAGCATATTTGGAACTGTGTCTCGAAGGAAAAATGCCTATAAATTTGGTTTTGCAGCTTCGTATACATAGACCGGATCAGCTTCAGGAATTTTTCGATTTTGGCTTCCACTCATGGCAGCGTTTTGGAAAGATTAAGATAGGACCAATCAAGTTCCTGGGAGACGGTTCCTTGGGCGCTTGGTCGGCAGCTCTTGAAGAGCCTTACAGTGACAAGCCGGATACATGCGGCTGTCTGTATTGGAACAAAGAAGAACTTACTAAGATAGCCAAAGAAATCGTAGACCATGATTTTGACCTGACTATTCATGCTATAGGCGACGCTGCTGTTGAGAACTTCCTGGATGGATGCATAGCAGTGAAAGATGAGATAAAGGCTAAAGGCTTGAGACCGTCTATAATCCACAGCCAGATAATGAATGAGCGTATATTAGAAAAATATCATGTAGTAGATGCTATCGGCCTTGTTCAGCCTATGTACATTCACTCTGACTGGAGCATTGCAGATTCCCGCGTAGGCGATAGAATGAAGACCAGCTATTGCTTTGGAAGCATGCTGAAAGACGGCATAAGATTGGCAGGAAGTTCAGACCTTCCTATAGAATCATGCAATCCGTTTGAGGCTATACAGGTTAACGTTACCAGGAAAGATTTATCCGGACAGCCTGAAGGCGGCTGGTATCCGGAAGAGAAGCTTTCCAGACTGGACGCTGTTAAGATGTACACTAACTTTGGCGCTTACGTTTCTAAAGATGAGGATTCCATTGGTTCTCTGGAAGTAGGCAAACGTGCTAATTTCATAGTGGTATCTGATGATGTATTTGAAGTTCCGGAAGATACAATAAAAAATATTAAAGTACTTAACACTTATATTGATGGTGAGTGTGAATTTAACATCGATGAGGAGGGAAAATAAAATGAGAAAAAATTGGCCTGATGGAGTGAAGATGGGAGTAGCGCTGACTTTTGACTTGGATGCTGAAACCTTTTGGTTTTCCAGAACAATGGACAGCATGTACAGCCCTAATTTGATGGCAGAGGGAGCTTATGGCCCTAAAGTTGGTGTGCCTAGAATACTGGATATGCTGGACAGACAGCAGCTGAAGGCTACTTTCTTTATCCCTGGATGGGTAATAGAGCATCATACTGAAACATGCAGGGAAATAGTAAGACGCGGACATGAAATCGGATATCATGGCTATTTGCATGAAAAGGCCTGGTTCCCTGAACAAGACAGAGAACTGGTAGCTAAGAGCAAGAAGATAATGAAGGACTTGCTTGGAGTAGAGCCTTTAGGATACAGAGCTCCTGAAGCAAACCTTACAGCTGAAACTATAGCCAACGTAATGGCTAGTGGTTTCGAATATTCATCCAATACGATGGATTGCGATTGGCCTTATTTCCATGAAGGCGAAAACGGACAGAAGCTAATTGAATTGCCGTTCTCATGGCTGTATGATGATACTTCCCACTTCTTCTTCACCCTGCAGCAGCCTGAAAGAAGAAGAATTTGCTCACCTCAATACGTAAGAGATATTTGGCAAAGCGAATTTGACGGTCTTTATGAGGAAGGCGGACTTTTGAACTTTGTCCTTCATCCTCAATGCATAGGAAGAATCAGCAGAGTAAAAATGCTTGAGGACTTAATATGCTATATGAAAACAAAACCTGGTGTGGCTATAGGACCTGCTCTTGAAATCAGCCGTCTCGCAAGAGAAGCTCTGGAAGGAAATAAATAGTTTATATATGAAGACGAGAGGGTGTCTCAAAAGTATGATTGGAGCAATCATACTTTTGAGACACCCTCTCGCTTTGTGTGCCGGGCATGGCTAAGTTGCTTAAATCGTAGGTGCATTGATATTGTGGGCATAATCTAAGAAACAAAAGCGTTTAGCTTTTTTAATGTTGTAAATTTCCATATGAAATGTGAAAATTTACAACATGCTACGAAGATTATTGGACTTCGGATTTAGTTCCGCGTTTGAAACTATTAAAAACATGTTGACTATTATGCTGCTTTATGCTATACTACCACTGAAATGACAACTAAACTTGTCAAAAAGCCAAGTTTAGTTGTCAAATACAGATAAAAAGCAAGTTAAACGGAGATTAAATTATACCTAAATTATAATGCAAAAAATGCTGCGGGGGGGGGTATTACCTTCTCGCCATAGAGAGGAGCAGCGATATAGATGCCACTGAGAAATAGGCTCAAAGAATACAGGGCGAGGACAAATGTGAATCAATCTGATTTCGGAAATATGGTAGGAGTATCGAGACAGACCATCAGCCAGATAGAACGAGGTGATTACTCGCCGTCGGTTACTCTTGCTTTAAAAATCGCCAAAGTATTGAACGCACATGTAGAAGATGTCTTTTTCTACGAGGAGGATGAGAAATGAACAGTGACAAAAATAAACGCGAAAATAGGAAAGCATTAAAAATATTTATACCGATTATATTTGCTGCGGCTGTGATAGGAGGAGTGATTGGCGCTTTCTCTGCCACCGGTACAGCAGAACAGATAGCTAAAACAGCAGGCAGCGTTTTGGCAGAAGCCATGTTTCAGACAGCTCCATATGCTGTTATTTTTACCGTTGTCTTAGGAATAGCAATGGGCTTTGCTTATTATCGCTCTGCAGTCAGAACTTTTAAAGCATGCGAAACCGAGACGGACGAAGATGCGCAGTATGCAGTTTATATCAAGGCAGACGAGAAGCTATCGAAAGGTATGATGATTATTGGACTGACTGAAATATTAAGCCTTATTTTCTTTTCTGCTATGATTGCATATATTAATCGCTATACTGACAAGTATATCACTATATATATCGTAACTTTAGCGATATTTGTAATCGGATGCTTTATCAGAATTAAGCTGAACCAATTATGTGTGGATTTTGCTAAGATAATGAACCCACAGAAAAAGGGCAGCGTATATGATTTGCGTTTCCAGAAAAAATGGGAAGACAGCTGTGATGAGATGGAAAAGCTGGTTATATATAAAGCTTCTTCTAAGGCATACAAAGCTGCAAGCATATCTTGCGCAATATTTTTCGTTATATTGATGTTATGTAGCTTTTTCTTCAATTATGGACCTTTGCCGGCTGTTTCGGTAGGCATAATATGGCTGATAACGGCTGCGGCATATTACAGAGAGGCTATAAGGCTGGGAAAAGATAAAATAAATTTATAAAGGGGAGTAAAAATGAGTTTAGTAGTAAGAAACCTGAAAAAATCATACGGAGATAAAGTAGTAGTGGATAACTTAAGCTTCGAGATGGAAAAACCGGGGGTTTATGCTCTCTTGGGAACCAACGGAGCAGGAAAAACCACATCCATAAGAATGATGCTCAACATGCTGTCACGAGACGGAGGCGAAGTTTTGTGGAATGGACAGCCGTTGACTACCGAAATATGCAATGTCGGATATCTGGCTGAGGAAAGAGGGTTATACCCTAAATACTCTCTCATGGATCAGCTGATATACTTTGCAGGTCTAAGAGGAGTTTCCAAATCAGAGGCAAAGGAAAGAATAAGATATTGGGCAAAGAAGCTGGAAGCAGAAGAATATCTCTATCCTAATGAGGAGCCTGCGGCAAATCTGGCTGAAAAGAAAAAGGCGCGCCCCGCTCGTAAAAAGAAAGTAAAAGCTAAGCTGGCAGATCAGCTCTCTAAGGGCAACCAGCAAAAGATACAATTTATGATCGCTCTCATATCGGACCCGGAATTGATAATACTGGATGAACCGCTTTCCGGTCTGGATCCGGTCAATACCGATTTGTTTAAAGGAATAATCAGAGAACAGATAGCAGCAGGCAAATATCTTATCATGTCCAGCCACCAAATGGCTACGGTGGAAGAGTTTTGCACCGACATAACCATAATGAACAGATCTAAGACTGTTTTGCAAGGTAATCTTAATGATATAAAGAAAAGCTACGGCAGAGTTAATCTGCACTTGAAAACAGAGCAAGAGGCCAGAAGCATAATCGAAAACAGCGGAGCTCTCATTTTGACTGAAAAAGAAAGAGAGTATCAGATTAAAGTCACGGGAGAAGAGCAGGCTAACAGTTTGCTTTCCGGACTTATACAAAACCATATAACTGTAGTTACATTCGATTTGAGAGAACCGTCTCTTCACGAAATATTCGTAGAAAAAGTAGGTGAGGAGCATGAATAAAAAGGATTCGATGAGGGGACTTGGAAAGGTATATAAATTTACCCTCGACCAGCTGTTTAAAAGCAAATCAAACGTAATATCTTTTGGAATATTTATTCTTGCAGCCATAGCGGCAGTTCCGCTGATGTGCATTTTTATGGATCCAAACTCCGGAGAACAAGCCGTAAGCTTCAGTTCCGAGGTTATGACGATGGATGCGTTTACATCAAGAGATGATATAAGCTTTGATGCCAGATATGCCATACAGTATGGATATTCCATACTGGTTATGATAGTATGCCTGTTTTCGTGTACTTATATAGTAAGATCTATTGTAGAAGAAAAGTCATCCAAACTTGTGGAGTCTCTTATGGTAAGCGTCAAATCAGAAGCATTGATCCTGGGAAAAATATTAGCGGTGATGACTTTCATATTTGCCATGATAGCCGCTTTGATAAT
The DNA here is from genome assembly GCA_900540145.1 of uncultured Eubacteriales bacterium. Lineage (GTDB taxonomy): Bacteria > Bacillota > Clostridia > Peptostreptococcales > Anaerovoracaceae > Fimisoma. The sequence continues at coordinate 22,907 of UQEW01000007.1, read as the reverse complement.
AGGTTTTGGATTATCATACGTAGTTACAGGCATGTTTATGGACACTTCTGTTATCGGAGAAAGCCTTGCAAGCATGGGAATAACTTCCGACCTGCTCAATATTGGCCCTGGGCTTATAATTATAGCTCTGATTTCGCTGCTTTTGGCATATATGATATTCGCCCTTATTTCTGCTCTGAATGGGGCAGGGTGCTCCAACATGGAGGACGTGGAGGCTGCCAACACTACAGCTGTAATGGTGGTCATGGCAGGATATCTGGTTTCTGTCATAGGAACATCTTTTGGCAGCGATCCATCGCTGTTCCTTTCGCTGTGTCCTATAGTTTCGGCATTTTCAGCGCCTATCTATTACGTGATTGGGGATATAGGCTTAGGCGTGCTTATAGCGTCTTGGATAATACAGATAGCGTGCATTCTGCTCATACACAAAGTGTCCAGCAAGGTATACGACAGCCTGATAATGTATAAAGGCAGCCGTCTCAAAACCGGTCAGATACTTGCTATGGCAGGAAGAAAGGGGGTAAAGTAAATGAAAAAGCATTTCACGGGATTTTCAAAAATTTTCTCCTTTACTTTCAACCAGCATGTCAGAAGCAAAGGATACAAGAATACTACTATAGCGATTGCCCTTATATGTTTGCTGGTGCCTGCTCTGTTAATGGGCGGGATTGAATATCTGGGCAGCGACGAGCCTGCTGGCGCACAAAGCGTAGAGGGAGCAGGAACGGCGGATGTGACATATGACGGAATAGAATCGCTGGATAGAGTTATGGTTGTAGATATGAGCCAGGATAAAGAACTGGATACCTCCTCTTTGCCTGCGTTCATTAAAGCTGCTGCCGGCAAAGATGTAGAAGTGGTAAACGTGGGAGACGACCTTGAAACTGCCAGAAGAGCTACCGTTGCCAGCGATGACGCCCTTATAATGGTGATAGAGCAAGATGGAAGCTCTTATACTACCAACATAGTTTTTCCTGATTCCAGCGGTCTTCCATCGGAAACAGGCGATAGTTTTCAAACATTGCTCGATCAATACACACAAGTTTTAGCAGGAATGCTGTCAGGAGAATCAATGCCTTCGGTCGATGAAAACCAAGATTCGGCAGAAAGCATGAAAGATGTAGTGGCTATGATAGTAAGCTACTTGAACATCATGATACTGTACTTCTTCGTACTGGTTTATGGCCAGGGAGTTGCCAACAGCGTTGTGATGGAGAAAAGCTCCAAGCTGATGGAAACGTTCCTGATATCGGTTAAGCCTACGGCTATGATATTGGGAAAGCTGCTTGCCATAACAGCTACAGGTATAATTCAGCTTTTAACATGGATAATTTCGCTTGCGGTAAGCTTTGCGGCCGGCACCGCCATCGTCAAGACGATTAATCCTGAAACAGATATGTTTATCATAAAAGGATTCGCCATGCTTAAAGAGTTGCTTGACGGGTTGTTGTCTCCGGCAAATTGTATAATGGCTATTCTTATGGTCGTAGCCGGTCTGCTGCTTTATTGTGCCCTGGCAGGAATAGGAGGAGCTCTTGCCAGCAAGACGGAAGACCTTTCGTCTGCCAATGCGATATTCACGCTTATTCTTGTCGTAAGCTTCTTCGGCGCTCTTGCAGGCGGAGGATTGGAACCTTCTTCAGAGGGCTCAGCCTTGCTGGATTGGATACCGTTTACGTCGGTAATGATAACTCCGGGCAGAATATTGATGGGTACGCTTCCTCTTTGGAAAGCGTTGGCATGCTTTGCCATAACGTTGATAACTGCTTTGCTGGCAACAGCTGCTGCCGGAAAGGTCTACAGGTCTATGGTATTTTACAAAGGTGATTTGCCTAAGCCTAAGGATATATTAAAGCTTATAAGAGGCGTATAGAGATGTGGGGCAGCCGTAATTGATGACAGGTTTCAGACAATAAATTTATGCATAAAGGAGGAACTTTATGAATGCTGTTATAGAAAACTTGCTTACCAGGAGAAGCATAAGAAAGTTTAAAGATGAACCTGTAAGCCGCTCAGATTTGGAAATAATTTTGAAGACCGGCATATATGCTCCGTCAGGAATGAACATGCAAACTATGCGGTTGACAGCGGTTACAGATAAGGAAAAGATTAAGCAACTGGCTGAACTTGTAGGAAAGAATTTGGGCAGAGATGATTACGATTTCTATAAGCCTTCGGTAATAATAATTCCTTCCAATGAGAGAGAAAGCCGTTGGGGAGTAGAGGATAATGCCTGTGCTATGGAAAACATGTTTTTGGCAGCCCACTCTCTCGGAATAGGATCTGTATGGATAAACCAGCTCAGGGAACTTTGCGATGTTCCGGAAATAAGAGCAATGCTTAGGGAATGGCAGATACCGGATGATCATGTGGTTTACGGTATGATATCTTTAGGATACCCATCTGAAGACATTGCGTTGTCCTTGGAATCCGTTGAGAAAAAGGGGATTATCAATATAATAGAATAAAATAATAAATGGCTGTTGCATGCAAAATAAAGCAAAAGATTATAATTGCAGGTAATAGCCATTTTATTTTTCTCTTAATTAAGTTATATACTTTCTTTGCAGTTTTGGCACGTACAGCCCTCGCCGTGGGACTTGTGTTCGATATGGGTGAAGGCTATGTTGATGATATCTTCAACGTGCTTATCATCTAAACTGTAAAATATGTTCTTTCCGACACGGCGAGCTTTGACAAGACCTTCGTCTTTTAATAATTTCAATTGATGGGATACTGCGGATTTTGTCATGCCTATGCTGCTGGCGATGTCATTTACGCATGTTTCACCATCGGAAATAGTGCATATTATCTTCATTCTGGACTCGTCGCCTACTACTTTGAAGAAAGCCGCAGCACGTGGAATAAGTTCTTTATGTATACTGTTCATATTTATTTCCCTCTTTCGTAATACAATTTCATTTCTTCATCAGGTACCATGCTTCCTCCTGTTGCCCAAAGGATGTGACAGGCGTTATCCATTTTATCGGTAAGCCCTTTCCACTCAAGATATGATGGGGCTGATGCGATTAGAGATGGTCCTGCGAAAGATGCACATGCCGAAGGTTCAACATATATTTTTTCCTTGTCAGCAAGCTGTGTAAGAAATGGGTAAAGAGCGCTGTCCTCTGTGGTGTAACAACCGTCAAGCAGTGTTTCCATTATGGAGCCGACCAGCTTGGATGGACGTCCTACGGCCAGACCGTCAGCATCAGTTAAACCGTCAAGACCAATATCGAATACACTGATCTTATCGTGCAGCCCTGTTATCAATCCCAACGTCATACATGGAGCATGAGTAGGCTCAGCAAAAAATACATGTACATTGTCTCCAAAAATTTCCTTGAGTCCAAAGGTGACTCCGCCAGGGGCTCCGCCTACTCCGCAAGGAATATATACGAACAGAGGATGCTCTGAGTCTACCGTGATTCCGGCCTCTTTAAGCTGTGGGACAAGCCTTTTGGCGGCTACTGAGTAGCCCATGAATAAGTCTACAGAACCTTCGTCATCGACAAAATGACACATCGGATCGTCTGCAGCTGCTTTTCGGCCTTCAGCGACAGCTTTCTGATAGTCATCAGGGTATTCTATAACAGTAACTCCTTTAGAACGGAGAAGTTCCTTTTTCCACAGTCTGGCATCTGCTGACATATGAACTGTAACTTTGAATCCTAATTTTGCGCTTATAATGCCTATAGAAAGTCCCAAATTGCCTGTGGAACCTACGGCTACAGAGTAATTGGAAAAAAGCTGCCGAAATTCTTCATCAGCTAATTTGGAATAATCATCATTTTCTGATAACAGTCCTTTTTCTGCAGCGATGGATTCAGCAAATTTTAAGACTTCGTATATACCGCCTCTGGCTTTGATCGAACCGGAGATAGGAAGATGACTGTCGCATTTTAAGAAAAGAGAACCTCTTATAGGACCGCAAGCAGAACTGAGCGCAAGCTTCATTTTAGGAATTTCAACCAGCTTGGACTCTATGATTCCGTTTGTTTTTGCCGTTTCAGGGAAGGCCTTGGCTATATATGGGGCAAAACGCTCAAGCCTGGCCTGCGCGTCTTCGATGTCCGCTATACTAAAAGGGATATTACCTTTTGAACCGGATTTTGGATTAATCCAGAAAACTTCCTTGCCATCAACCATATCTGAAATGATGGGATTCATAGCAATCATTTTTTTCATATCCATAAGTGCCCTCCATGATTAAAACCTATCACTGTAATTAAACAATTTTCTCAGTTTGCCGCCGGGTATGACGGCCTTTTTATTGTAATTATCTTTGTTATCATTTCTTTTCTCGTCATCTGAACTCTGCATGAAATCTGAATATCTGTATATTTTACCCCAAACGCCTGACGGGCAGGTTTGTATTATGCCAAAAGTTCCGCCTGAGCCATCTCTTGGACGTGAAAGGCTTCCGGGATTCATAAGATATATTCCATCCATATCCAGGTAAACGCTTCTGTGAGTATGACCGAAAAAAGCGCCGATACAATTTTCTTCTAAGACTTTATAATAAATTCTCTGGAGATCATGGCCGACATCCAGCATATGACCATGAGTTATCAAAAAATTTCCGGCTTCTGTTTCAAAATGCATATAACCTCCATATATGAAATCTCCGTCGCAGTTACCTTTGACAGCCAATACCGGCAGTCTGCATTTTCTCCTTATATTTTCTGCATCTTTATAATAATCACCACAGTGCACGATGACATCTATCGGGTCAATTTGCTGCATTTTTTTAAAGACATCCCAAAATTTGGATAGCTGTCCGTGGGTGTCGCTTGTAATGAGAATACGCATATCTAATATCCTTTCTTCCCCTTAAATTATAGTATAACATATAAAGAAAAAATATTGTATGATAAACTTGAAAGCCTTTATCTATAAAAATGAGAGTTTTTTGTAAATTGCGCGCGACCACAACGCGATTTTGACGTTATATATGAGTAAGGAGAGCTTATCAGTCTAAGAAAAAAGGAGGATGTCATGCAGGACGAAATGATTGTTGAAATGTATTGGCGGAGAGATGAAAGGGCCATTGAAGAAAGCGATAAAAAGTATGGACAACCTCTTTTTAGGCTTGCATATAATATACTTTCTGATGCTGAGGACAGCAAAGAGTGCCTCAATGATACATATTTAAGAGCATGGTCTTCCATTCCGCCCAATCGTCCTCATGTGCTTTATCCATATTTGAGCAAGCTTGTAAGACAGACTTCCATTGACCTTTTTAGAAGGAAAAGCAGGAAAAAGAGAGTTACGTCTCAATATACTCAATCTTTATCAGAACTGGAGGAGTGCGTTTCAAAAGGAGATGAGCTCCAAGAAAATTTTGATGAAAAAATTTTGATAGAAATGATAAATAGATGGCTTAAAACTTTAACTCCAGAAGCAAGAATAATATTTTTGAGAAGATATTACTTTATGGACAGCATTAAAGAACTCTCAATGTATTGCGGTTTGAGTGAATCAAAGATAAAAAGCCGGCTTTTTCGTCTCAGAGGGTCTTTGAAGAAATATTTGGAAAGGGAGGGGTATTACTTATGAAACAAGAACATATTATGAAGCAAGAATATATAATGGATGCGCTCAATCATGTAGATGAAAATATGATAGAAGAAGCAGCAAAGGCCCGAATGTACGCCATGGAGAATGGCGAACAGGTAATTAAAAAGGATACGGCTAAGCATAGAGAAAAAGGGATTTTAAAAGCCGCGATAGCCGCATGCATATGTACTGCAGTAATAGCAGGAGTTTGCTTTTTAGAAGACCAGAATATAGATGATTTATTAGGCACTGGAAACGATTTGCCGATTTTAGATATATCTCGCGGAGGGATAAGCTCAGGTATGGGTGATGACGGTTTGAATTCTGGAAAAGCTGGAATCGCAGAGGTTGATAATGGAAATCCTTGGAGACCGGAAAAACAACTGGAAACATTACCGGCTTTTAAGAACAGTGGTTATTACCCTCACGGCGGACCTGCCAGCGGGTTGACAGAAGATGAAATGGAAGCAAAAATATATTCTGCAGCCGAAGCATTAGATTTGAAAATAGTTAAAATAGAAAGGGTGGAAGATGCAGATAATTACAAAGGATACGACGATGAAAAAGAATATTCGCAATATGATGGCTTGATAGCATTAAAAGGTTATGCGGAAGATGTGATTATACAAGTGGAAAGAAACGGAAATATTTTTATAAGCACTGTGGCATCTGAGCCAGGAGAGGAAACCCGGAAAAAAGGAATTCTCAAGTTGCCGCAAGAGTGGGCAGCACAGGTAAGCTATATGACTGACAGCGCCGTAACCGAAGAACAAGCAAATGAGCTTATTGATTATTTATCTTGCCAGTGTTCCGATTTGTTGGGGTTTTCTGACCCTCAAAAGATAACGTATGTGGAGACAGATTTGACAGGAACTGGGCATTGGCAATTCCAGATTTATGATAAAGATCAAGATTATATACAAACCCTTCTAAACTATAATTTTAAGCGAGCAGATTTTTATATAGAAGATGGATGGCTCATTCACATACGCATAAATGATTATCTCTCTGTAATAGAAAAAGCAGGGGATTATCCGCTCATAACGATAGAAGAAGCAGAAGAGAAGCTTCTTACCGGAGAATATAACAGCATTAGTGGAAATACGTCTATTGATAAAGAAGATGTGGAAAAGGTAGAACTGTGTTACTCGACAGGAATAGAAGATTATCTTATACCATATTATCAATTTTATGTAAATGAACCTTATGAAGGTCTTAAGGAAGGTGTCAAGCATTATAAAATTTGTCTGGTGCCGGCTATAGAAGACAGATATATTTCTGAACGTGACATGTCGTGACATGTATAGTTGAGCCGAAGAAGGGAAGATTCCGCCATTCATTGAAAAAATGCCTTTGGTAAGCTGTCTAGAAAATATATAAATTTTCAATCAAAAAGCCCCAAAGGCTTTTTTTTATGATAAGATAAAAAGGTAAGCATGCAGGGAAAAGAAAGAGGGGGACATCATGATAAGAGATATTAAGAAGAAAATGGTCATATTATCAAGAAGAATGCCTTTTTCAAGCGATGTGAAATCTTTCATGAACCACTTGGAGAAAAAAGAATGGGTGTATAGAAATTTGAGAATGGAAGGCTCACGGCTTACACCGGAACAGATAGAAAATCTTTTGGCAGGACAGTATGTTTTAGGCGCTTCAGTGTGGGAACACCTTATGGTACAGAGATTGGAAAAACTCATTTTTAGCATGTATGACTTTATATCCCGCCGCGTGGATATTGACCTTAAGTTGATAAACACATTTCATAATTTGCTATCAGCAGATAACGCAGATTTAAACGATGGATATAGAAAAAAGAGCATGGTGATAACAGAATATGATTACATACCGCTGATTCCGGCTGAAATACCAAGTGCCATGAAGAAACTGCAGATGATTATAGATAAAAAGAATAAAATCACAGGAGATAGTGTTGAATGCTTTGATGCCGCAGCTGAAATACACAACGAGATTTTAAGAATCCTTCCGTATGGAGGCGACGATAAGATATTAGCCAGAGTATTAATGACATATTTCTTAATGGAGAGAGGATATCCGGCGGTAACCTTTGCTATGAGCGAGGAAGAGTATAACAGAGCGGTTCTTAGAGGTTTGAAAGATGCAGACTGCAGCCCAATGAGAGAGGCTATGCTTAAAGCTGTTCTTGAAAGGACAGACCTTATGATGCAGTTGACCGCTTATTGAAACCGGGGTATGATAAGTTTTGGAGGGAGAAAAATATGGGGAATAAAAAAATCAACTTTCACAGTAGATACGCAAAAGCAGGATTGACTTTATTTATATCCGGAGGAGCGCTGGTTTTATGCTTCTTTCTTTTAAGCAATTTAAACGGATTAACAGAGGTCATACGAAATATAAACGGTATACTGACACCGTTTTATTTGGGAATCGTGATAGCATATTTGCTATGCCCAATTTATAACGGCTCTCTTAAGTTCATATATAAGTTTAATAAAAAAAGATTTAAAAATACGGTAAGAGCCTATACCTTTTCAAGGTTTTTCGCGACTATAGTATCAGTATTCTTGCTTTTATTTATTTTAAGCGGATTGATAATGCTGGTTATACCTGAATTGATTAACAGCATTGTGAGCTTAGTAAGCGGATTGCCTGACGCTACTGCCAGAATTTCTACTTGGATACAAAACAACATAGAGCAAAATCCTGACTTGGCTGCGTTTTTACAAGCCAAGCTGGAAGACATTTCGGGCAACTTCTTTGAATGGGCACAAGCGAACCTGTTACCTAGAGCAGAATCTATAGTGGTGGGTGTTTCTGCCGGAGTAATGGGAACCATAGGGGGAGTCATAGATGTGCTTGTATCTTTGATAATATGCGTATATATTCTCAACAGCAAAGAAATTTTCCAAGCTCAGGCGAAAAAATTGGTATTGGCGGTTTTCTCGAAAAAGAAAGGTGACGATATATTTGAATTCGGACGTATATGTAATGACACTTTCGGTGGTTTTATCACAGGTAAAGTCATAGATTCAATAATGGTGGGAATATTATGTTTTATAGGCATGAGTATAATGGGTCTGCCGTTGCCTGTATTGATAAGTGTCGTTGTGGGCATTACCGACATAATTCCGTTCTTCGGCCCATTTATCGGAGCAGTACCGTCAGGTATTTTGCTTTTGTGCATTGACCCTTGGGCGGCTGTGAAGTTTGCAATTATGATACTTGTTATTCAGCAGATAGATGGAAACATAATAGCTCCAAAGATATTAGGCAAAACAACAAATCTGGCCAGCTTTTGGGTAATGTTCGCTATAATAGTAGGCGGCGGAATGTTTGGATTCATCGGTATGATTTTAGGTGTGCCTACTATGGCTGTTATATATATATACGTAAAGAGATTTATAAATAATAGGCTCAATGCAAAAGACCTGGCAACAAAAACTGAAATCTATGAAGATTTTGATAAGTATAAAATCAATAAGGAGGATATCTTTGGAGAAGGTTCATGTGTGCCATATGATGGAACTGGCGAAACTAAAAATAAATAAAGACATACGCGTTGAGGAAAACGTAGATATGTCTAAGCATACTTCCTTTAAGGCAGGCGGAAAAGCCGCATTTATGGTAGAAGCAGGAAGCATAGAAAGTTTAAAGCAGATATTGAGACTTGTTTCAGAAAAAAATATTCCGCATATGGTTCTGGGAAACGGCTCAAATACTCTTTTTAAGGACAGCGGTTATGACGGCGTTGTAATCAAGCTTGCCTCAGGTTCTTTTTCAGAGGTTAAATTACTTGATGATATAAATAATGATAAACTCAGCAGGATATCAGGAAAGGAAATTACAGTGTCTGCCGGAAGCGCTGTTTTGCTCTCTTCTTTGGCTAAGATATTGTTGAGCCATGGTATCAGCGGATTTGAATTTGCCAGCGGAATACCGGGAAGCCTGGGCGGAGCTTTGTTTATGAACGCAGGAGCTTATGGCGGCGAGATGAAGGATATAGTACAATCGGTAAAAGCTATTTCTCCTGACGGAAAGGAAGAAAAAATTTTCTCCAATAAAGAGATGAATTTTGAATATAGACATAGTATTTTAGAAGAAAACGGGTATATAGCAGTAGAAGCGTTTTTACATCTGTCCATGGGAGATAAAAAAGAAATAGATGAAAAAATGAAAGATTTGGCTCAAAGGCGTAATAGCAAGCAGCCGGTTTCCTACCCTTCTGCAGGCAGCACATTTAAACGTCCGAAAGGCTATTTCGCAGGGAAGCTGATAGAAGACGCAGGGCTAAAGGGAGTTACTGTAGGCGGTGCTCAAGTCTCAACCCTTCACAGCGGATTTATAATCAATAAAGGAGGAGCTACTGCGACTGATATAATACAGCTCATAACTTTGGTACAAAACAGAGTGTACGATGAATTTGGCGTTATGCTCCATCCGGAGGTAAGAATAATTGGATAATTTTGAAAAAGAAATCAGTCAATATAGAATGATATACGATCATCATTCTCACACGGTATATTCTCATGGCAAGGGCAGCATTGAAGACAATGTTAAAGTCGCATTGTCAAAAGGACTGAAATCCGTGGCCATAACAGACCACGGTCCCGGACATTTGACTTATGGCCTTAAGATGAGCAAAGTGGGGCAGATGAGAGAAGAGATCGGTAGATTAAAAAAACAATATCCGCAGATAGATATTTTGCTTGGAGTAGAAGCAAATACTATCAGAGTCGCACCTTTTATCGATCTTTCAGAAGAAGATAAGAAACAATTTGACATAATACTGGCAGGGTATCACTATGGGATACCGAAGGCAGGGATGGTTCCCAACTTTGTAAGCGAGCATACAGGATTATTCCATAGCTCTGCTTCCAGCCTGCTGGTAAAAAACACAGACATGATACTCAGGGCTTTGTACGAGAATAAAATAGATATATTGACTCATCCGGGCGACAAGGGGCCTTTTGACATAGAAGACATAGCGAAAGCCTGCGCGGACACCGGAACGCTGATAGAAATCAACGGCAAACATACCCATCTTACTGTAGAAGAGATAAAGATAGCCGCCCGTTACGAGGTGAGCTTTGTAATAGGAAGCGATGCGCATATTCCGGAAAAGGTAGGAGAGTTTAAAGAGCAGCTAAGCAGAGCTTTGCATGCAGGACTTGACCCGGAGCGGATTGTGAATATTGAAAGGATTTGAGGCTGAAAATGGAAGTAGTAATCATCACGGGACTTTCAGGCGCAGGAAAAACTAAAGCTGCAGATTGGTTTGAAGATAAAGGCTATTACTGCATAGATAATATGCCGCCTGCCTTGATTAAAAACTTCATAGATCTGGCCATGACAGGGAAGAGAAAGATAGACAAGGCTGCCTTTGTCATAGATATCAGAGGCGGTGAGTTTTTTGGCGATTTAAAAGAGATGCTCATATCTCTTAAAGATGATATAAACATAGATTTCAGAATAGTTTTTGTAGAAGCTTCAGATGAAGCGCTTATAAGACGATTCAACGAGGCCAGACGCAGCCATCCTTTAGCCTCTTCAACTACTACTAAAGAGGCAATACAAAGAGAACGAAAAGAATTGGACGAGTTAAGGCGAATGGCGGATTTTGTGATAGATACTTCCACCTTAAAAGTGGCAGAACTCAACTCAGAATTGGACAAGCTGTTTGAAGCTAAAACAAAGAAAGATTCCTTTGTTCTCAACTTCATGTCTTTTGGCTATAAGCATGGAATTCCGATGGAAGCCGACTGGGTATTGGATGTCCGCTTTATACCTAATCCGTATTACGTAGCCAGCTTGAAAAAGCTCACGGGAAACAATAAGAAAGTGGCTCAATACGTGATGAAACAGGATATAACACAGGAATTTGCCAACAGATTATATGAAATAATCATCAGATTGGTGCCGTGCTATATTAAAGAAGGAAAGTATAGCTTAACCATAGCTTTTGGATGCACAGGTGGTCAACACAGGTCGGTGGCTTTAGCCAATGAATTCTATAAACGTTTTAACCAGACGGGATGGAGAGTTACTCTGGAACACAGGGAACTTTAAGTCCCTCCTTGCTTTCACCCCTTGAATAATTATAGTGCCGATGATATAATTAAAAAAGCTAATCATTTCATTGTATATAAAAGGAGAGAGAGATGGAAAAATTAATTATCAGCGCATGTATTTGCGGTGCAGAAGTAACAAAAGAACAGAATCCTAATGTACCTTATACTGTAGAGGAAATCGCAAGAGAAGCAAAAGCAGCATACGATGCAGGCGCAGCTCTTATTCATCTTCATGTAAGATGGGACGATGGAACTCCTACACAGGACAAAGGCAGATTCCAGGAATGCATCGATGCTATCAGAAAAGTATGCCCGGACGTAATCATTCAGCCTTCAACAGGCGGAGCTGTCGGCATGACTGACCTGGAAAGATTACAGTCTACAGAAGTAGTTCCTACTCCTGAAATGGCTACTTTGGACTGCGGTACTTGCAACTTCGGAGGAGATGAAGTGTTCACCAACACTGACAACACTATAATCAACTTCGCAAAGATCCTGCAGGAAAGAGGAATCAAGCCTGAGTGCGAAGTATTCGACAAAGGTATGATCGATACAGCTATGAAAACAGCTTATAAGAAAGGCTTCTTAACTAAGCCTATTCATTGGGACTTCGTTCTCGGAGTGCAGATGACAGCTACAATCAGAGATTTGGTATATATGGTAGGCTCCATTCCTGAAGGTTCAACTTGGACAGCTACAGGACTTGGCAAAAACGCATGGCACATCGCAGCTGCTACTATCAGCATGGGCGGCCACGTAAGAGTAGGTTTTGAGGATAATCTGTACCTGGAAAAAGGTGTTCTGGCTAAGTCCAACGGCGAAATGGTAGCTAAGGTTGTTGAACTGGCTAAGCTTCTCGGAAGAGAAATCGCCACACCGGACGAAGCAAGAGAAATCCTTGGATTGGCTCCACGCAAATAACGGCGCATGTTTATTGAAACAGTACGATTTATAAAAAGCGTCAAATAAGAAGCAGAGTACATAAGAAGCGATATGAATAGGGAGAGCCGTGTTAGGAAGAGAACCTGATTCGGCGGCTCCCTAATTTAATATAACAGACGTAAAAGAAAGGGGACAGTAATGAATATATGCAGAATAAGAAAGGCGTTTGTTTTCTTTTTAGCGACAGCTATTGTGATAGCCAACATGGGAATGACAGCTTTCGCCGCCGAAGAAAATATTGATACAAGCACCATGCTGTCCGTAGGAGAAAACTCATATCCAGCGATATTGTACGTAGATGATAATCCCGTAGTGAAAACCAGCGATGAAATGAAACTTCTTTTATGGATAGGAGTTTTAGCTGCAGCTGTCATAGCGGCCATTGTTTTGATTATTATAAACAAAAAACGTAAAAAATAGTTTGGAGGATAAAGAATGTCGTTCGCTACAGAAGTCAAGAACGAACTGGCCAGGATAGAGCCGGGGAAAAAGTGCTGCCAGCTTTCTGAAATAGCTGGATTCCTTAGAGTAGCCGGAAGCATTGGTCTGGCCGGCAGAGGCAAATTTAAAATAGTGATCACTACTGAAAATCCGGCTATTGTAAGACATTATAAAAAGCTCATACAAGAGTATTTTGGCATTGAAACTACTTTGGATATAGGAGAAAGTGATTTTTCCGGAAAAACTAAAACTTATAATATTAATATTGACTCAGAGAACAGAAGCGAGCAGATATTGAGAGAAACAGGGATTTTGATGGTAAGAGAAGGAAACAATTATATTTCCGATGGAATATATGAAGGCATAGTAAAAAATAGATGTTGCAAGAAAGCATATATAAGAGGAGTTTTTATGGGTGCCGGGACCATGAGCAACCCGGAAAAAGCTTATCATCTTGAATTTGTATGCAGGACAGAAGCCTTTGCATCTGATTTGAGAAAACTTATAAATTCTTTCCGTGACCTTGAAGCAAAACAGTATAAAAGAGGCAAGCATTACATAGTATATATGAAAAAGGCTGATTATATAGCTGATACTTTAGGCATTATGGGAGCAGACAGTCATTCCCTTAAAGTAGAAACTACATGGGTGGGAAAAGCTATGAGGAATAAGGTTAACAGAATGGCTAACTGCGATAATGCTAATGTGGATAAAATGGTGGAAGCATCAATGAAACAAGCAGCAGCTATTGATAAGATAAAAAATACGAAAGGCCTTGAATGGCTGCCTGAAAAGCTCAGGGAAGCTGCAAGGCTGAGAATGGAAAATCCGGATATTTCTCTTGCAGCTTTAGGAGAGCTATGCGATCCACCTCTAAAAAAATCCGGTATCAATGGAAGATTAAAAAAAATAGAAGAATTGGCCGACAAACTGTAATAGAATGTCGGCCAATGCTTTTCTGATCATGTATACTGGATAATTTAAAAAAAGATTGGTATTATTGTTTTTTTTGTGGTATTTTTACATAGGGATGAATTTTGTTTTTGAGAAAAAACAAAAAAAGGAGGGGGTAGATTGTTTACAGAAGAGTTGAAATTAATCAAAGAAGCAGAAGAGCAAGCGGATGAAATGCGCAGAGAAGCTCGGATATCCGCAAAGAATTTTGTGGAAGAGACTGACTCTAAAGCTAACAAAATGATCGAAGAAGCGTTTGCCGAAGAAAAAGAGCAGTGTGACGCCCTGCTGAAAGAAGGCAGAGAGAAAGCTCAGAAGCTTTATGAAGAAGCAATCAAACAAGCTGAGGATCTTTGCGCGGCGATGACGGTTCAAGCCGGCGAAAAGCAGGAGGAGGCCGTGAAATTTATCGCAGAAAGGATCGTGGGTTAAAGTGTCAATTGTTAAGATGCAAAAAGTCGCGGTCATAGGGCTTGGAAAAGAAAAAGAGTCCATAATGGGAAAGCTGATGGATTTTGGCGCCGTAGAACTGGTGGATCAAAAAGATAAGCTGCAAGAACAATCTATAGGTGATTTTGTCAGTTTAGATGACAGCCATGCTAAAGCTGCAGAGATTGATGCAAAACTGAACCGAGCAGATTCAGCACTCCAGTTCTTGGAAAGATACGACCCCGCAAGAGAACCTCTTTTTAAAACAAGACGATTGATAAGCGCCAATGACTTAAAGAACTTCGACAGAGAACAGGCGGAAAGATATGTAGATGAGGTTTTGGCGTTAGAGGAAAAACTGAGGGATACCAACGACAAAATAAACAAGCTGGACCAGGAAGAGACTCTGATCAAGCCTTGGATAGGATACGCGACACCTCTTGAGATGAAAGGCACACATAAAACTATCATCCACGAGGGGGTAGTTCCGACAACAGTAGATATGACAGAGATTATAAACGAACTGGAGGGAATAGGCGGCATAGTGGTAAAATTGATAAATGCCGATAAAGATTTAAATTATGTGGCGTTTATATGTCTCCGCAGTAAGGAAGAAGAAATCATGTCACTTCTAAAACAAAAGGGCTTTTCGGAAGTGTATTTCAGACACTTAAAAGGGACTGTTGCGGAAAATGTCGAAAGAATTAAAAAAGAAAAAGAAGAGCTTTTCGCCAAGGTCAAAGATATAGAAAAAGAAGCGGCCGAAAGAGCTTCTCTTAGGCGGATTATAGAAAACTACTGTGACTTGACTGCTATAGACGCTGACAGAGAAAAAGTCAGAACCAAGTTGCTCAAGACCAAGACGACGTTTTACCTGGAGGGCTGGATACCTGAAAGACTTACAGCAAAGGCCTCAAAGCTTTTGGATCAGATGAACTGCTGCTACCAGTTCGCTCCGCCAAAAGAGGATGAAGAAGTCCCTGTACTCCTTGACAACAAGAACTTCTTTGTACCTTTTGAAGCTATAACAGAGATGTATTCCCTCCCTGATTACAGAGGCTTTGACCCGACCAGCATTTTCGCGCTGTTCTATGCAGTATTCTTCGGAATGATGCTCAGCGATGCGGGATACGGAATATTGATGACCGTAGCGTGCTTCGTGGTGCTGCATAAATTCAAACTTGAGGGAAATATGTATAAAATGATAAGACTTTTCTTCTATTGCGGAATTTCCACCATTATATGGGGAGCCCTTTTTGGAGGATGGTTTGGGGATTTTATACAAGTCTTTGCAAGAACAGTACTTGGAAAAGAGGTAGTTATAAACGCCCTATGGTTCAATCCGCTGGATGACCCTATGAAACTTCTCATATTTTCACTGGCTCTTGGTATAATCCATCTGTTTATCGGAATGGGTATCAAGGCTTATATGCAGATCAAAGAGGGTCATTGGTTCGACGCCTTGTGTGATGAAGGATTCTGGTATTTTACCATCGTAGGTCTTATTGCTCTGCTTGGAGGAAGTTCCATATCACCTGTTTTACCTGAAATAGGCCAATGGCTGGCTATAATAGGAGCTGCAGGATTACTGCTGACAGGCGGAAGAGATAAAAAGGGCATAGGAAAAGTAACCGGTGGTTTGAGCAATATTTATAATATAACAAGCTATTTGTCAGACATATTATCTTATGCAAGATTACTGGCTTTGGGACTGGCGACCGGAGTAATAGCACAGGTAGTCAATACGATGGGTTCGCTTTTCGGAGGAGGCGTATTTGGAATAATAATACTGGTTGTAGTATTTATTTTCGGTCACGCTCTCAATTTGGCTATTAATGCTTTAGGTGCGTTTATCCATTCCAGCAGGCTGCAATACGTTGAGTTTTTCGGAAAGTTTTATGAAGACGGAGGAGAACCGTTTGATCCTTTCAGGAAAAAAACAAACTATATAAAGATAGAGCAAGAGGAGGAATAAAAATGAACATGATAGATGGTAACACATTAGCTCTTTTAGGTGCTGCAATAGCGGCTCTGGCAGGTATAGGAAGCGCCATGGGCGTAGGTATAGCAGGTCAGGCGGCTTCAGCTGTAGTTGCCGAAGACCCAAAGAAATTCGGTAAGACCCTTATTTTACAGGCGTTGCCTGGAACGCAGGGTATCTATGGTTTGATCATTTCATTCCTGATATTGCAAAAAACAGGCTTCCTGGGCGGAAATATGTTGGAACTGACCATGGCTCAGGGTGCATATTTCTTAGTAGCAGGTATTCCTATCGGTTTAGTCGGCATTTGGTCAGGTATAGCTCAAGGAAAAGCAGCAGCAGCAGCTCTTCAGCTGACAGCTAAGAGACCGGATCAGATGGTAAAAGGCATTATATATACCGCTATGGTAGAAACTTACGCAATCTTTGCTTTGCTGGTATCAGTTCTTATTTGGCTTAGAATCGCTTTATAATGAGCCACGAAAGGTGGAAGCATCATGAGTATAGAAAAGATTACATCGGCGATTATAGATGAAGCGCAGACCGAGTGCGAACAGATAATGAACGCTGCCAGGACAAAGGGCAATGGCACTATCAATGCGCTTAAGAAGCGAATCGTCGAGGAGACGGAAGTAGCTGTAAGAGATGCCGAGGAAGAAAGCAAAAGAATAGTCAGCCGTCGAAAGTCGGTAGCAGATATAGACAGCAAGAAGATAATATTAGCCAAGAAGCAAGAATTAATCAACCGATGTTTCGATGAGGCTGTCGAGTATATTGTCTCTATCGAAGAAGAGAAATATATTAAATTTTTGACAGAGGCAGGGAAAAATTCAGGACTTAGCCAAGGCGCTCTTATATTCAATAAAAATGAAAGAGATAAAATAGGAGCTAAAGTGGTAGATGCTTTGAATAAAGCAGTGCCTGAAGGAAAGTTTACTCTGTCAGAGGAGACGAGAAATCTGAGAGGCGGATATATGCTTCAGAATGGGCAGGTTTATATCAATAATTCGGTGGAAGCCATGGTAGACGAAAAACGCCGTGAGCTTACAGGAGATGTAGCCTCCATACTTTTCCCGCCGGAAAAATAAGGAGGAGAGTTTATGAGTAAAGTCAAAGAAGACTCATATATATTCTGTGCCTCAATTATAAGAGCGAGTGAAAATACATTGCTTCCGGAAGCAGAGCTGGTGAGGGCGGCTGAAGCCGATACATTTCAAGGCGCGATGGCAGTTTTGAATGAGCATGGATTTAGTGACGGAAAAGCTCTGGAAAGACCGAGAGATTTCGTAAAGCTATTGAATGAGGAAGAAGAGAAGGCGTATGAGCTGGTCTTTTCCGCAGTGCCGGAGAAATCTGAATTGGGGCTTTTCAGATGTCCTAAGGACTACCACAATGTAAAGGCTGCTTTGAAAGCTGAGTTTTTAGGTCTCGATCCTGAAAGCTACATGATGGAGGGCGGAAATTTTGAACCTATGGCAATGGCATCTATGATAAGAGAAAGAAATTTCATGTTTTTCTCTACCGAGATGAAGGATGCCGTTAACCAGGCAGTCGAGCTTTTCGGTAAGGGAAGAGACCCTCAGGAGATAGATATAATACTGGATAAGGCATGCTACAGCCAGATGTTGAAAGAAGCTGAAAAAACAGAAAATCAATTTCTGATAGGATATGTCAAGCTTTTGATAGACATACTTAATGTTACGACCTTCGTAAGGCTGAGACAGATAGGAAAGCCATGGACCTTCTTTCAAAAGGTTTTCCTTGAAGGGGGCAATATGGCAGAGAATTTGCTTATAAGCAGTTACGAAGAAAACTATCAACAGCTGACGGATAAATTTGCACCTTATGGTTTTGGCGAAATCATAGAAAAGGGCGCAGCCCACGTTAAGTCCACAGGAATGTATTCGCTACTGGAAAAACTTTGTGACAACAAGAGGATAGAATATATAAAAGATGCAAAATTTGTTTCTTTTGGTCTTGAACCCGCAGCAGCTTTCCTGATAGCCAAGGAAAGCGAAAGCAAAAATCTTAGAATGATTTTGACCGGAAAGATATCAGGAACGTCCAAAGAAGTCATTCTGGAAAGGTTGAGGAAAACTTATGTATAGGATAGGAGTTATCGGTGACAGAGAAAGCATCCTGGGCTTCAAGGCTGTAGGTCTTGAGGTTTTCCCATGCGACAGCGGGCAAGAAGCGAAAAAAGTATTTAAAGATATAGCAGAAGACAATTTTGCCATCATCTATATCACAGAACCTTTGTATAAGGAAATGAGAGAAGAAGTTGGTGAATACACAGACAAACGACTTCCGGCAGTTATACCTGTGCCGGACAAAGACGGCTCCTTAGGTATAGGAATTGAAGGCGTTAAAAAATCTGTGGAACGTGCCGTAGGTGCGGACATCCTGTTTGGAGGTGACAAATAGTAATGAGTCAAGGTAAAGTAGTAAAAGTATCAGGTCCTCTGGTAATAGCATCAGGCATGGAAGAGGCCAATATGTATGATGTTGTCCGTGTAGGAGAACAGGGCCTGATAGGTGAAATAATAGAAATGAGAGGCGACAAAGCTTCTGTACAGGTATACGAAGAAACTGCAGGTATAGGACCGGGAGTGCCTGTAGTATCCACAGGAGCGCCGTTGTCGGTAGAGCTGGGTCCCGGACTTATCGGTACCATGTATGACGGTATACAGAGACCTCTCGAAGAAATGAGAAAAATAGCGGGGCCGAACATTACAAGAGGAATAAAGGTCCCTTCTATTTCAAGAGATAAAAAATGGGAATTTGTTCCTAAGGTTGAAGTGGGAGACCAAGTTGAAGCCGGTGATATCATCGGTACTGTACAGGAAACCGTTCTTGTAGAGCAAAGAATAATGGTCCCTTACGGACTCAGCGGCACCGTAGAATATATTCAGGGCGGACAGTTTACCGTAGAGGATGTGGTATGCAAAGTGCGCAGAGCAGACGGAACACTGGAAGAACTGACTATGCTGCAGAAATGGCCTGTAAGAAAAGGCAGACCTTATAAAGAAAAGCTGGTTCCCGAAATGCCTTTGATAACAGGACAGCGAGTAATAGATACTCTGTTCCCTATTGCAAAAGGCGGAGTAGCGGCAGTACCTGGACCTTTCGGTTCAGGCAAGACTGTAGTACAGCATCAGCTGGCTAAATGGGCTGACGCTGAAATAGTGGTATATATCGGATGCGGTGAGCGTGGAAACGAGATGACCGATGTACTGATGGAATTCCCTGAGCTGAAAGACCCTAACACCGGAGAATCTATAATGAAGAGAACGGTGCTGATTGCCAATACGTCCGACATGCCGGTAGCAGCTCGTGAAGCTTCTATATACACCGGTATAACCATTGCAGAATACTTCAGAGATATGGGATACTCGGTAGCTATAATGGCCGACTCCACCTCCAGATGGGCGGAAGCTCTTCGTGAGATGTCAGGCCGTCTCGAAGAAATGCCCGGTGAAGAAGGTTATCCGGCATATCTGGCTTCCCGTCTGGCTCAGTTCTACGAGAGAGCAGGAAGGACCATTTCCCTTGGAAAAGAGGGAAGACTGGGAGCATTATCTGCCATAGGAGCCGTATCTCCTCCGGGAGGAGATATTTCCGAGCCTGTATCTCAAGCCACGCTGAGAATAGTCAAGGTATTCTGGTGTTTGGATTCTTCGCTGGCATATAAGAGACATTTCCCAGCCATCAACTGGCTTCAGAGCTATTCATTATATGTAGACAGATTGGAAGAGTGGTACGCTGAAAATGTAAATAAGGAATTCCCTAAGCTGCGCGCACAGACCATAAGCTTACTGCAAGAAGAATCAGAACTGCAGGAAGTTGTGCAGCTGGTCGGCGTAGACGGACTTTCTCCGGAAGACAGACTCAAGCTGGAAGTGGCAAAGTCCATTCGTGAGGA
This sequence comes from uncultured Eubacteriales bacterium, assembly GCA_900540145.1. Taxonomy (GTDB): domain Bacteria; phylum Bacillota; class Clostridia; order Peptostreptococcales; family Anaerovoracaceae; genus Fimisoma. Next base: position 2,632 of record UQEW01000007.1, on the reverse strand, counting down.
TTATCTCCACCAGAACGCTTTCCATGAAGTGGATACCTACAGTTCCCTCAACAAACAGTATAAACTGCTCAAACTGATATTGAGCTTCCACAGGCTGGCGAGAGAGGCTGTAGCCAAAGGAGCTGCTTTCTCAAAGGTGATGGAGCTTCCTATAAGAGAAACTATAGGACGTTTTAAATATGTTGAAGAAAAGGACGTTGACGAAACTTTCGACAGCGCTATGGAAGAGATGAAAAAGAGTATTTCTGCATTAACTGCAAAGGAGGCTGAGGACGATGATTAAAGAATATAAAACTATAAGTGAAGTTGTCGGACCTCTTATGCTCGTAAAAGATGTCGAAAACGTAACTTATGATGAATTGGGAGAAATAATACTGCCAAGCGGTGAAAAGAGACTTTGCAGGGTTCTTGAGATAAATGGACCTAACGCATTGGTGCAGCTCTTTGAAAGCTCTACAGGAATCAACCTTAAAGAAAGTACCGTTAAGTTCCTGGGAAGAGGTATTGAACTGGCCGTTTCACCGGACATTTTAGGAAGAGTTTTCGACGGCATGGGCCGCCCTAAGGATGGAGGCCCTGAGATAATCGCAGATAAGAGAATGGATATAAACGGTCTTCCTATGAACCCGGCAGCCCGTGACTATCCATCAGAATTCATTCAGACAGGAGTATCTGCTATAGACGGACTGAACACGCTGGTAAGAGGACAGAAGCTTCCTATCTTTTCGGCTTCAGGCCTTCCTCATGCCGACTTGGCTGCGCAGATTGCCCGTCAGGCTAAGGTAAGAGGCGGCGAAGGAAATTTCGCCGTAGTGTTTGCCGCCATAGGTATCACTTATGAAGAAGCAGATTTCTTCGCTTCTGACTTTAGAAGAACAGGAGCTATCGATAGAACTGTAATGTTCATGAACCTGGCCAATGACCCGGCTGTAGAGCGTATAGCCACGCCTCGTATGGCGCTGACGGCTGCAGAGTATCTGGCCTTTGACCTGGGAATGCACGTATTGGTAATATTGACAGATATAACCAACTACGCAGAAGCTCTTCGTGAAGTATCAGCGGCCAGAAAAGAAGTTCCGGGACGTAGAGGATACCCGGGATATCTCTATACAGACTTGGCCAGCATATACGAGAGGGCAGGAAGAAAGAAAGGATATGACGGTTCAATCACCATGATTCCTATTCTTACCATGCCGGAGGAAGATAAGACTCATCCTATACCGGACTTGACCGGATATATTACAGAAGGTCAGATAATCTTATCAAGAGAGCTTTATCGTAAAGGCATACAGCCTCCTATAGATGTATTGCCATCCCTGTCACGTCTTAAGGATAAGGGTATCGGAGAAGGCAAGACGAGAGAAGACCATGCCGATACTATGAACCAGCTGTTCTCCGCTTATGCCGAAGGTAAAGAGGCGTTGGAGCTGGTAGCTATCTTGGGAGAAGCAGCCCTTTCGGAAACTGATTTGAAATATGCTCAGTTCTCTCAGGCCTTTGAAAAACAGTATGTTTCGCAAGGCTATAACACGGATAGAACCATAGAAGAAACATTAGATATAGGATGGAAACTTTTGGAGATGCTTCCTCGAAGCGAGCTGAAACGTATCAAAGACAAATACATTGAGAAGTATCTTGGTAAGTAATCAGACAGAGGTGAGGTTATGGAAAGATTAAATGTAAATCCTACCAGAATGATGCTTACGACTTTGAAAAAAAGGCTCGTTACCGCAAGACGAGGGCACAAGCTTATGAAAGATAAGCGGGACCAGCTGATGAAAGGCTTCCTCGAGCTGGCTCGTGAGAATAAGCGCCTCCGTGAAGAGGTAGAAGAAGCGCTGGCAAAGGTGTACGAAAGCTTTTCTGTGGCCAGCGCGGTGATGAGCCAGGAGGTGCTGGAAGAGGCGTTGATGTTCCCAAAGCAGGGAGTTAAACTTACGGTAGACGGAAAAAACGTAATGAGCGTTGACGTTCCGCAATTTAAATTTGAAACTACGGCTTCTGATTCAGCTGATATTTATCCTTATGGATTTGCCAGCACTTCAGGCGAGCTGGATGCGGCGATAGCAGGTCTTGCGGGAATATTACCCGATATGCTGGAGCTGGCGGCTAAAGAAAAAGAAGCGGCTATGCTGGCGGCAGAATTGGAAAAGACCCGCCGCCGTGTGAATGCCTTGGAATATGTTAAGATTCCGCAGCTGGAAATGACCATAAAGTATATAGTCATGAAGCTGGAGGAAAACGAAAGAGGCAATCAGACAAGGCTCATGAAAGTCAAGGATATGATTCTGGAAGAATCTATAGAAGAAAAGCGCGAGCGTACAAGGGAAGCTTGCGGCTGATAGATGTAATTAAAAGAGGAGTTGTCTTAAAATGATGTGCTAGGCTCCATGAGAATAGCGCCAAAGTGATTAGAGCCAGCTCCTTTTTATTACTTGATATAATGGGCAAATACGAGTGGTGAAAGACCGGTGGTGAAATGCTATTTTGCAAATCATGTACCAGGCGTTCTGCGCGACCTTCATACAATTTACCGGCAATTGAGTCCGATGACAAAAAAACATTTTTTTAAGAATTTTTACAGTGATGACGGTCAAATCTGCATCGAAATTTGTCGAATGCGGGCCGGAGC